>PEVQ01000033.1:164-6995 GCA_002780205.1 Elusimicrobia bacterium CG06_land_8_20_14_3_00_38_11 | reverse complement strand
CCCTGAAACGAGTTCAGGGTGACAGACGAAGTACTTTACGGATGTAAAGTATTTTATGCTCCCCTTAGTATGTAGTAAAGAAGAAAGAACCTGCACCATTTTTGCATTCTTTATCACAGTTAGCAGTGAGATGCGAGTTAAATTTGCCCGATGAGATTGCTGAATTCCTCTCTGCTCTTTCCCGTCATTATATTGAAACACGATATATGAACGAAAGATTCAATAAAAATGTCTTTAATAAAAAAACTGCTGCTGAAATTATCAAAAAAACAGAAAAGGTGATGAAATGGCTTATTCAAAAAGAGAAATTAAAAATGTAGTCAAAAAAATAGTTTCTTACTGTGAGATGCCGGTAGAATCAGTATACCTTTTTGGTTCATATGCTTATGGAATGCCCAATAGATTTAGTGATGTAGACCTTGCGTTTATTTCTAAAAGGTTTAGAAATATCAGTAAAGGAAAACGGATTGAAAAACTGTTAAACACAATATACAAAGCGAGGATTGCTTTAAATGTTGATATAGAACCGCTTGGATTTACACCCGAAGAAATTAAAAAAGCGAGTAAATGGGATATTGCCGGAGAAATAAAACAAAAAGGGATAAAAATTTATGGCTAATTTAAGAGAACTTTCTAAAAAAGAGGAACTGTTTACCGGTGGGCATCGGTTGTGTGCGGGTTGCGGTGCGGGGATTATCGCCCGTCAGGTTTTACTCGCATGTAATGATTTAGGGAAGCCGGTTATCGTCGCAAATGCCACCGGCTGTCTTGAAGTTGCAACAACTATTTTTCCGTTCACCGCATGGAAAACGCCGTGGATTCACTCTGCATTTGAAAACGCAGCGGCAACTATTTCCGGTGTGGAAACGACTTATAAAGCATTCAAAAAGAAAGGGAAGATCACTGATGATATAAACTTTATTGCATTCGGCGGTGATGGTGGCACTTACGATATCGGGCTTCAATCGCTGTCGGGTGCGATGGAAAGGGGGCATCATATTCTTTATATTTGCTACAACAACGAGGCGTATATGAATACCGGAATCCAGCGTTCATCCGCCACGCCGAAGGGGGCGAATACGACAACCGCTCCGTCGGGGAAAAAATCAACCGGGAAACTTCAGATGAGAAAGGATTTAACCGCGATTATGGTTGCACACAATATAAAATATGCCGCACAGACAACACTCAGTTTTCAGAATGATTTAATCACAAAAGTCCAAAAGGCGCTTTCCACCGACGGTCCGACATTTATGAATATACTTCAACCCTGCCGGCTCGGATGGAATTATCCGCCGGCGGAGACAGTTCGTTTGGGTCGCCTCGCTGCGGATACCTGCGTCTGGCCTATTTATGAAGTTGAAAACGGGGTGTATAAACTCAACTACAAGCCGAAAGAAAAAAAGCCGGTTACCGAGTGGCTGAAATCACAGGGAAGGTTCAAACATCTTTTTGCTCCCGGGAACGAAGATGTCTTAAAACAGATTCAAGACGATGTTGATAAAAACTGGGAAAAAATACTTTCTCTGTGTAAATCCGTGTAATCCGTGTTAGTGGAGGTTAAATTATGGCTGAACCGAATGTAGCACCGCAGGGCGCAGCGATGTTTTCGTCGCTTATGCCGATTTTTTTGATTTTCATCGTTTTTTATTTTCTGCTCATCAGACCGCAATCAAAAAAACAGAAAGAACATCAGAAAATGCTGGAAGCCCTTAAAAAAGGCGACAGGGTAATAACTGCGAGCGGACTTTACGGAACCGTTCATGAAATTCAGGGCAGTATCGTGAAGTTAAAAATTTCCGAGAATGTAAATGTGCAGATGCTGAAATCGGCGATATCGGCCGTGATAAATGAAACCCCGCAAATTGAAAAGAAATAAATCCAGAGCCGGGCGTAGAAATGTCATGCTGAATTTATTTCAGCATCCATAGACCCCGAAACGAGTTCGGGGTGACACTTCGTGTCATCTGTGTAAATCTGTGCAATCTGTTAAAATAAAGAAATGAACATCACATTAGATGCAATTAAAACAAATCCGAAAGTAATCGCATATCTTGAAGCGGCGAACGAGTATCTCGGCGTTATCGGCTATACCGAGCATGGATTCCGTCATGCGGATATTGTTGCCAATCTTTCTAAAAATATTTTAGCCCATCTCAATTACAAAGAACCGCTTCCGGAACTTGCTGCGATTGCGGGGTATCTTCATGATATGGGAAATGTCGTCAACAGGGAAGACCATGTTTCGGCAAGCGCTTTAATCACGATGGATATTCTCGGCGAGATGAACATTTCAACTGAAAATATCGCGATAATTATTTCTGCCATCGGAAATCACGAGGAGCCCGTCGGCGAGCCGGTCAATCCCGTTTGCGCTGCAGTTATATTGGCAGACAAAGCGGATGTCCACAGAAGCAGGGTTAGAAATCCCAAGTTGATAAATCTGGATATTCACGACCGCGTTAATTATGCTGTAGAGCGTTCCTTTTTGAGAGTGGATGCCGACAAAAAAATTATTTCTCTGGAGTTGACTATTGACACGAACATTTCTCAGGTGATGGACTATTTTGAGATATTTCTCACACGGATGATTATATGCAAAAAAGCAGCGGTCTTCTTAAAAACCGATTTTGATTTATACATAAACGGGACAAAATTGTTATAATCACGAATAGAGACACACGAATAAAGGCAAACATCACGAACAAAACACGAATAACTGCGAAGACGGGATGCTTCGTTTCACTCAGCATGACACCAAAGAAGCAGTCATTCTGAGCCGAAGGCGAAGAATCTCATTCGTGATGTGTTATTCGTGATAGGAGCGTAAGCGACGATGGATTCTAAAAAATTCAAATGGATTATTTTTTGGGCGGTGCTGTTGGGTTCGGTTTATTTTCTCTGGCCTACATTTTTATGGTATCGGCTTTCACCGACTGAAAAATTAAACTCGCAAAAGATGAAGGATAAAATCGTCTCAAAAATTTTGAATCTCGGATTGGATTTGCAGGGCGGTATTCATCTCGTTCTGGAAATTGACTCGGATAAACTTGAAAAGGATATGAATGTTTCCGATGCACTAAACCGCGCTATTGAAATCATAAGAAACAGAATTGACCAGTTCGGCGTTTCCGAGCCGTTCATCGCAAAGCAGGGCGAAAAATGGATTGTCGTGCAACTTCCCGGAATTAAAGACCCGCAGGCCGCGATTGATTTAATCGGCAAAACGGCGCTTATGGAATTCCGTCTTGTTGAAAATACCGGTGCGATTGAAAAAATAGCGGCGAAGGCGAGGGAGTTGGGAGTTCAGTTAAAGGATATTTACGACGAAAATCACAATGTAAAAAAAGAATTTGAGGATTTAATTCCCGCCGGCTACGAAGTTCTTCCCGGAAAAGAGGAGGGCTATTTTCTGGTTACGACAACTGCACAGGTAACCGGTGCGTATCTTACCGACGCAAAAATGAAAATCGGCGGAGAATACAATATGCCATATGTCGGGATTGATTTCAACAGAGACGGTGCAAAACTTTTTGCTGCGGTGACCGAGGCGAATATAGAAAAGCGGCTTGCGATTGTTCTTGACGGGGTGGTTCAGTCGGCGCCTGTTATCCGTTCGCGAATTCCCGACGGGCATGCAATTATTGAAGGAAATTTTACGGCAGATGAGGCATCCGGACTTGCAATTGTTCTTCGCGCCGGTGCGCTTCCCGCCCCTGTAAGAATTATAGAAAACAGAACCGTAGGTCCGTCGCTTGGTCGTGATTCGGTCAATGCGGGGCTTATCGCTTCACTGGTCGGGCTTCTGCTTGTCGTCGGTTATATGTTTTTCTATTATAAATTCTCCGGACTTATTGCCGATGCGGCGCTTGTATTAAATCTGCTGATTCTACTCGGTTTGATGTCGCTTTTTCACGCCACACTTACACTTCCCGGTATCGCAGGAATAATTTTAACAGTCGGTATGGCGGTTGATGCCAATGTTCTCATTTTGGAGCGGATGCGTGAAGAATTGAGAAATGGGAAAACGGTGAGAGTAGCGGTTGACCTCGGTTATGAAAAAGCATTTTCTGCGATTTTAGACGGAAATGTTACAACGCTTATTGCCGCCGCATTTCTTTTCCAGTTCGGAACGGGTCCCGTAAAAGGTTTCGCGGTAACACTTACTCTCGGACTTATCGTCTCAATGTACACGGCGATTGTTGTTACCCATCAGATATATGATACATATCTTTCAGGAAGAAAGATAGAGAGGTTATCCATATAGAATCACGAATAGCGACACACGAATAAAGGCAAACATCGCGAACAAAACACGAATAGATGCAAAGACGAGATGCTTCCCCTTCATTTCATTCAGGGTCAGCATGACACCACAAAGACAGTCATTCTGAACCGAAGGCGAAGAATCTGATTCGTGATTAGTTATTCGCGATTGAGGAGTGAAGCGACAATGATACAATTTTTCAAGAAAACAAATTTTGATTTCGTAGGTATTAGAAAAGTTTTTTTCGGGCTTTCGGGTACGCTGATTCTAATTTCAATCTTCAGTATTTTTTTTCACAGAGGATTAAATTATGGAATTGATTTTACCGGCGGGACATTAGTGCAGTTGAAATTCAGCCGGCATATCCCGCTTTCCGATGTCCGCTCGGTCCTTTCCAAAAACGGAATCAACTGTGAACTTCAGGATTTCCCTCAACAGAACTCCATTATCATCAGGATAAAAAAAGGAGCCGATGAGGATATATCAAAAAAAATTGTGGAGATATGTAAGTCGGACATTCCAAATAATCCGTTTGAACTTGAAAGAACCGAATATGTAGGTCCCACCATCGGCAAACATTTAATCAATCAGGCGTTTTTTGCGCTTTTCTGGTCTTTCGTCGGAATAATTATTTATGTCGCATTCAGATTTCGTTCGGGCATCTGGGGTTTCGCCGGAGTTATTGCAATTATTCACGATGTATTTATAACGGTCGGGCTTTTTTCGGTCTTAAACAGAGAAATTTCAATTACGGTAATAGCGGCGCTTTTAACCCTTGCCGGTTATTCAATAAATGATACTATTGTCATATTTGACAGAATGCGCGAAAATCTGCGGCTTTACAGAAAAGAAACACTTTATCAGTTGATAAACCGCTCCGTCAACGAAACGCTATCCCGTACCATTATTACATCACTTACCGTTTTCCTGGTTCTTTTGTCGCTTTTCTTTTTAGGCGGCGAAGTTATACATGATTTTTCGCTTGCCCTCCTTTTCGGAGTCATCATCGGTTCCTATTCCACGATTTTTGTCGCCGCGCCCATCGTCTATGAATGGGAAATAAGAAAAACAGCAATTAAAAATGTAAAATGACGCTTCGCTAAAATGCAAAATTATGGCGAAAAGCATTTTTAATTTTTAACTTTTAATTTTGAATTGATTTTATTATGTGGGATAAAAAAACACTGCAAGAATTAATTAAAGAAAAACTTTCCGACTATAAGTTTATTGTTGTTTCAAACAGACAGCCGTATTCTTATGAATATGCCGGAAGAAAAATAAAATGCGTTAAAACAATCGGCGGACTTGTTACGGCACTTGATCCTGTTATGCAGACGGCCGGCGGTGTGTGGGTCGCCTATTCTTCCGGTGATGCGGATACCGATGTTATTGATAAAAACAACAGCGTCCAAGTGCCGCCTGAAAAAAATCTCTATCTTGAAAAATTGGTTTTTCTTTCAAAAGAAGAAGAAAACGGTTACTATTATGGCTATGCAAATCAAGCGTTATGGCCGCTTTGTCATATTGCATACAAACAGCCGGTTTTTAGTAGTGCCTTCTGGGAACATTACAAAAATGTTAATAGAAAATTTGCCGAAAGCGTTGCGGAACTTTTTGACGAGCAGAAACCGTTTATCTGGTTGCAGGATTATCATTTAACTCTCTGCGCGAAATATATTAAAGAAAAAAATCCGGATGCGACAGTATCTCTTTTCTGGCATATTCCCTGGCCCAACCCGGAGGTGTTCAGAATCTGTCCCCAGAAATTGGAAATTTTGGAAGGTCTTCTTGCAAATGACCTTCTCGGTTTTCACATAAAATATCACTGCCATAATTTTTTATCAACATGTGAAAGTGAATTGGAAGCAAAGGTTGACTGGGAGGAATCGGCGGTAACTTACAAGGGGCATAAAACATTGGTAAAAGATTTTCCGATAAGTGTTGATTTTGAGCAATTGTCGGAACTCGCTTCCGAAGATAAAGTCGCAAAAGAAGTTGATAACCTGCCTTCTCAAATAGACCCGCCATATGAGATTCTTGCGTTAAGTGTTGACCGGGTTGATTACACGAAAGGTATTGTTGAAAAAATACATGCAGTTGACAGGTTTCTTGAAAAATATCCGCAATATCAGAAAAAATTTATTTTTTTTCAGAAAGGTGCTTTGAGCCGTCTCCACATCAAAACATATAAAAATCTCATTGATGAAATTCAGTCGGTTGCGGAAGAGGTTAACTGGAAATACCGCTCGGGCAACTGGTATCCGGTTGTTTTGCTGAACAGTAAAATTGATTATGCGACGCATCTTGCCCTTTATCGTGCCTGCGATTTATGTCTGGTGGGTTCTTTGCACGACGGTATGAATCTTGTTGCAAAAGAGTTTATAGCCGCGAATGTTGACTTAAAAGGAATGCTTTTGTTGTCAAAATTTGCGGGTGCTGCGAGAGAACTTAAAGAAGCGGTTCTGGTGAATCCGTTTGACCATGATGGTTTTGCCGATGCAATAAAAGAAGCGATTGAAATGCCGCCGGATGAAAAAAAGGAACGGCTCAAAAAAATGCGAGAA
>PEVQ01000033.1:0-147 GCA_002780205.1 Elusimicrobia bacterium CG06_land_8_20_14_3_00_38_11 | reverse complement strand
TATCTATAAATGGGCGGGAAAGTTCATAGGCGAGTTAATTAAGATATAAATGAAATTATTCTTTAAAAAATATTTTTTAGATGAAATAAAAATAAGGCAAAAAATTTTGGAAGAGAGCGTGCTTATAGCAAGTATTCTAAAATGGAC
>PEVQ01000052.1 GCA_002780205.1 Elusimicrobia bacterium CG06_land_8_20_14_3_00_38_11 | reverse complement strand
GCTTATTTCGTGGGGAATGGGAATTATTCCAAAACATATTTTCCAGACAGGTGATTTTAATACTCATCCGTCTAACAGAAAACCGATTGGAACAGGTCCTTATAAATTTGTTGAGTGGAAAACAGATGAAAAAATCGTGCTTGAAGCAAATCCTGATTATTTCGAAGGACCGCCTAAAATTTCAAAATATATCTACAGGATAATTCCCGACCAGTCGGTTCAGTTTTTAGAATTGAGAAATGAAACGATTGATTCTATGGGATTGACACCTGACCAGTATAATGCATATAAAAATTTTTTCAAAAATTACAACAAGTTCAGATACCCTTCTTTCGGCTATGCCTATCTCGGATATAATCTTTTGAATCCACTTTTCAAGGAAAAAGAAATCAGACAGGCGATTGCGCACTCAATAAATAAAAAGGAAATTATTGACGGTATTTTGCTTGGGCTCGGTGTTCCGGCAACAGGGCCATATCCGCCGACATCATGGGCTTATAATCCGGAAGTAAAAGATTATGAATACAATCCTGAAAAAACCAAAAAAATCTTTCAGAAATTCGGATGGATTGATTCTGATAAAGACGGAATGCTTGATAAAAACGGGAAAAAATTTGAGTTCTCAATAATAACAAACCAGGGAAATAAATCAAGGGCAGTCGCAGCAGAACTTATTCAGTCACATCTTAAAAAAGTCGGAATGAAAGTCAACATAAGAATTTTGGAATGGTCAACATTTATTCACCAATATATTGACAAGAAAAACTTTGATGCAGTGATTTTAGGCTGGTCGTTATCGCGCGACCCCGACCAGTATCCGCTGTGGCATTCATCACAGCAAAAAGAGGGACAATATAATTTCGTATCTTACACGAATAAAGAAGTTGATAAACTTTTGGAAGAGGGCCGACGGATTTTCCCCGAAAAACAGAGACAGAAAATTTACAGAAAAATCCATAAAATACTTGCCGAGGACCAACCCTACACATTTCTGTATATTGCCGACGCACTACCAGTAATTCACAAAAGATTTATCGGGCCGGAAGTGGCGCCATTAGGTATCGGATGGAACTTCAGAGAGTGGTATGTTCCGAGAGAAAAACAGAAATACTTAGTGAAATAAATAAAACCACTTGACTTTTCGCGTTTTTTTGTTATACTTATTATTGGAATTAGAAAATAGGAAATATTTATCTTGAGAGGTGAAGGAAAATGAATACCTTAACTAAAAATCAAATTCGTGTGCCGGCCGGAGAACTATCTAAAATTTTAAAAGCATACAACACAATTGGCGACTTTTTAGAAACATTTCTTGACCGTCGTACACTTTACAAAAAAGAATTTAGTAATGGACTTACCATCGCAATAAAAGAAGTTGCTCACCGCAAAACAAAAACAGTTGAAAATTTCTCTGATTTTATTTTTTAATTTATTCAATACGGCAAATTGAAAAAACTTCTATTTTTACACGGGACTTACAAAAATTACCCGAAGATATACAAAAAGAAGCATGGGATGTTTCTTGTATCCTGAAAGAAAATATATTTGATAGCCGATTAGCGATAAAAAAATTAGAAGGATATAAAAAAGTTTGGAGAGTAACAATAAAAAAAGATTATCGGATGGT
>PEVQ01000227.1 GCA_002780205.1 Elusimicrobia bacterium CG06_land_8_20_14_3_00_38_11 | reverse complement strand
AAGATTTACATCTTTAAAATCCACCAGCGGGATGTTTACTATCTGCCACTCAGAAGCAGGTGATAAGTAGTTATCAATCATCACCTTGACTTCTTTCCCGTCTGTATCCTTTAGACCAATATCAAACTTTTCTCCACTGGTTTTTCCTTTGACAGAAAATGTTAAATACTTAAACTTTGAAGCATTAAAACCTTTCAGCGGCAATATCCACCACCCAACACCACCCTCCACAATGTTATATCTTATTCCGAGATAATTCCCCGTTTTTTCATCACTGTAGGCGGTAGAAACATTGAAAACAGAACCCTTATCGTCCTTGCCGTGGATAGGTAGTCCCGGCGATTGTTGACTGTCAAAATTGGTAATTAAAAACTCTGCGGAAAACAACTGGTGTGTAAACAGAAAAATAAAGAAAACTGCACCTGTGAATATAAGCGATTTCGTCGCAAGTATCGGATTTAGTTTCCGATACAACGAGATTGTTTTGCCTGCGGTTCGCCATGACTTCAGAAAATTTACTTTTTTCATTGTATACTTATCTCTCCTAACTTTATCTGTTTTGGTCTTGGAGAATATCCCCAGGAGAGGCCGGCTTTTTTATCCCTGTCCACATCATCTATCAAAAATCCGACATAGATACTCTTTTTATCTTTATCCAGATTGATAAACTCGGTGTTGAGTTTGAAATTTATCTCATACTTTTTGCGTTTATATTTGGCAGAACAAACAAATGCCTTTTCATCCGAAAGAACATCAGAATTCTCTCCATACCTGAAATGGACAATTCCATTCGGAGAAAAAATTGCCTCAATATCATCTTTGCCATTAAAACTGTAACCATCGCCATTTAAGTCAATCACTACTGTAACCCGGTCAGATTCTTTATCAGTATCTTTGCTGAATATAACCTCATTGTCATTGACTACTGTAAAAAAGTTCAAGTAATTATTTTCATACCACAAACGAACTGTTGCCGATAAGTCATTGTTGTCTTTGACTTTTCCATAAGCGAGATTTGTTTTCCTAGTAAGATTAGCTACCGAAGGTAAATTATTTTCTTTGCCCAACACCAGATCTTTTTCCTCGGGCAGTATTTTTACAAAGATGATATCATCAAAATAAAAGCAGCCAGTTTTTCTGGTAAGTGTCTGGTCAAACACAAAAATAAGGTCCTGCAGTTTTGCCATATCTGTATACTGGAACAAATCCAGAGGAATCATAAATTTTTGCCATTTTTCCGTAATGCCCTCCATAATATATTTGAAACTTCGCCAGGAAGAATCCCGCAGTTCAACTGGCAAGGTCCTACTAAAACCCTTATTTTTATCTCCCCGAATTGAAATTACCATATATTTATACTTCTTTAAATCACTCTCAATTCCTGTATGATAAACTGCCAGTGTCTGAAAGGGTAAATTGTAAGAATATTGAGTTGAGACCTTGTCCTGAATAGGAGAGAAAGATGACTTCTGCTCACTGATATCATAATCAATGCATAAACTATGACCATATTCACTCGAAACAAAACTCGTTTGCAATCCCGCTGAAGCATCAGATACCCATACTCCGGTCTTCTTTCCCAATAAATTATTCTGTATCATCTTATCAAAGTTATCTAAAATCAGTGTATCACTCATTGCTGCAAAAATTCTGCCAGAGGCAAA
>PEVQ01000004.1:23704-25183 GCA_002780205.1 Elusimicrobia bacterium CG06_land_8_20_14_3_00_38_11 | reverse complement strand
GCTAAAAAATCATTCCCTGCTACGCATTCTATTGCGAAGCCGACTGCTGCCTGTTCGCCTGTCTCACTTTACTTCTGAGCCGACGCAGAACCTTTGATGCCTCACTGTCCTTACTCAATACACCAGCCATCGCATCAAGGTTACCGCTCGCAGTAACATATGCATCCCGCATATCGCTGTTGACAGTATTTGTCTGCTCGTGGAGTTGCGACTTGAATGATTCCTGTTTCTCATTCGCAGATGCAACGGTATCATTCTTTGCTTTTTGCTCTTTGCCTCCGGCATCTTTTCCCATTTATCCCAATCATCACTCCACCGTATCTTCTTCTTCTTTTATTTCGTCCACCGCATTCTGACCGGAAATATTATATTTTTTTAATACATCCTCGGCGGACGCTACCCCTTCTTTTTGCTGTAACTTTATATCAAAATGAGCGGCAAAAAAAAGATATATTATAAAAGGCACGAGAAAAAATATAGAATAATACCCATACCATTTTAGATGTATCACATTGACCGTGAATCTGTCCAGATTGAATAATATAACTGTCACGGCAAGAAATATTACGGAAAAATTTACCCTGGGGTCGCCGGCGCGGGCGAGACAGAAACCGTTATACCTTTTTTGAATAAACGGCCATAAAAGCGAGCCGCCCATGTGCCCGGTAAGGTCTTCGGTGATGTGAATCGCAAAACCCAGAAACGAAATGATACCGTAAAGATACCAGTATTTTAAGTGAAACAGATAAGTGAGCAAAACAACCGGCAGCGACAGTAACAAACCCAACACATAACTGTGACTCCAGGTTCTGTGCCACGGCAAGAATTCAACAAGAATATTTTCGCCTTCTCGCTTAAATCAGAACTGGGGACCGCTCATAATATCAACTGCCGACGGACGGCCGTGGGTCTCCAGCATTTTTCCGACTTTTAATTTATATCTTCCGACTCTATTTTCTTTGGGCTCGGTGCCGAGAAACGAGACCTGGGATGTGGAAACAATTTCGTTAATCACAATAACTATTTCGTTTGCTTCACCGTCAAATTTTATAACATACTGCCGCCATAAATCCGCACCCAACTGCATCGGGTAGAGTTGAACCTTTACTGTTTTATTTTTTGAAAACGCCTCTTCCATCGCTTTGCCTATCTGCTCAGCCATCTTCTGAGGGTCAGGATTGTTGGCGTCGCAGTCAATGTCGTAATCAGCCAGAGAAAAAAACTGCCCGAACTTAAAATCAAGAGTGTCGGGCATTATGCCGTAGACCGCTCCAAGCACAAGAATAAAAGAGGATTGGGCGTCCTCGTTTCCGCCGCGGGCCGCCATATGCACCGCTTTCTGGAAAAATGTCGCCACCGCCAAACCCGACATAAAATGCGTAATGCCTTTCATAAAATACGGAATCGACTTCTATTTTTTAACGTATAGGAAAGTATAAACACCTTGCCACAGATGGACACAGAAAAAACACAGAAAGA
>PEVQ01000004.1:2358-23660 GCA_002780205.1 Elusimicrobia bacterium CG06_land_8_20_14_3_00_38_11 | reverse complement strand
TTTTCTTGACGCTCAAGTTTCAGAATTGAATGCTGAACTTTGAGAACTGTTTGCTGAACTTCCGAAACTCAATGCTGAACTTTAATAATTGTCCGCTACACTTTGATAATTGTCTGCTACACTTGTAGTTGCTCAATCCCCTAAAGGGGACAAGTTTTATTGGGCGTCTTTAGAAATGGAAGCCCGACGATAAATCCAACCGCATTGATTTCTCATTTTCTCATTTAACTAAATGATTAACTATTCTTGCTCATCATCCGACGGAGACAAACCCTCACTTTCCCATTTCGTCAATTGACGAAATGATATCACTGCCCGAGACCGCAATTTTTACATATGCACAAGATGGAGAAAATCCGCCACGGCATCTCCGTAACCTGCCATATTAAGGGTTATCGGAATCAGCAAGACACCCATAAGATTACTTCTACGGCAATGGTAAAAAACAGGAATCGTTCCTATGCATGTTGAAACAGCCATCACAAAAATCCCGTTCCATCCCGTAAGAAAATAAATAAACGCAGTAACCAGAATCAGCATAAACAGATACATTTGTTTGAAATTAACTTTTTTTAATAATACTACCGATAATTTTGCAAGTTCCATCAGAAGCAAAAATGACAGGAAACCCGACAAAACGATGCACGACAGAATCAAAAAATAATCGTTTTCCATCGGATAAAAATACGGTTTAATAATTATATTCAGCCCGCCTTTTGAAAATCCGAAAGGCGATATCGGAGTTATCACAAAAAGAAACAAAAACGAGCCCACATAATAAAGCAACTTCGCCACCCCGCCGCCTAAAATAAACACCTTGTCACCGCGCAATGCGGTTGCAGCGCCCGCCATAATGCTTCCGATACCCATCGTTATCAAAGGTATATAACTGCATAACATACCCGCAAGACCGCCTGAGTAAGTTGACTGGACTACCGTCTTGAAATCAAGGTCTATTGATTTTTTGGGAATATATTGCTCCGGTATTTCAAACGATAAAAGCAGGTTCTGTATGATTGAAGGCACGGCAAACAATCCGATAAAAACCGGCATAATATTTTGGAATGCCATCTGGTGAGTGATAATACTGTGATTTATAATAAAAAGCCCGAGGATGCCGGACAATCCCCACGCCGCAATTCCCGCAAAAAGATTGGACCACGCTCCGCGAAATTTCTGCCAAACAGTTTTTCCGTAACCGGCGCCTTTCGGCCATTCGCTGAATATCATATACATAATCACCGTCAGAAGAATCCACGCGAGGTTCGGTCTCGTGATATTATTGATATATGGCATAATATAGTAAAAAAAAGGCGTGCCTGCGACAAGCAGAATAATTCCTATAAGTCCGCCGATACCCGATATTATAACTGTTTCATAACCTTTTCCCAAAAGTAAGTTTTTCGTGCCGGGCAAAATAACCGCGGAAGCCGACTCGTCAGCCGCGCTCAGCATCGTCATAGGAATGCTGTTCACGAATGCAAACGCCACGATTAAAGAAGTGAAAAAAGGAACCATCCCCATTTCCGGCAGAACATTTTGTAGAGATCCCCATATCAAAATGGCGAGGCCGGCGACATTATAAATGTGAAGCGACGGAAAGAAGGATACTATTGACCCGACGGCGGTTCCGATAAGGGTATAACTGAGCACCGTTAAAAACAGATGCATATTATTTTTCCTCCTTTATTATGAAACCGTTATCGTCATCTTTTGATTTGTCGTCGGATGTACTTTTGCCGGAAGAATCTTCTCCCTCAATTGTTATCGCGTCTTCTTCCTTATATTCTATTCTTTTTTTCGGTGTCCTTTTTTTAGCCGGAGTTTTATCCTCGCTAAACTGCAGGCCGGAGCCGACGGAGCCGGTTTTAATGCATTTCAGATTTTTTGGATTTTCCGGGTTTTTTAATTTCAACTGTAGGGCGCCGCGGTAACTGTCAACGGTGGCTACCATGAGATATTCTGCGCCGGGCACCAGCAAATTCTCTTTTGTGGCAGTATCTGTTATTTTTTCAAAATCCGAATTAAAAACGGTAAGAGAAATACTGTCAGAACCGTCGCTGACCGACACGCTCTTTCCTACGGAAAATTCTCTTTCAACATCTTCAATCGTTACATTAAAGAGGAAAGATTTTTTGGCGTCATTTGCGGTTATGTCCTTTATTTTTTTCTCGGTCACAATATATTTTTCAGTTACCGCTATGCGTTTGGGATTTTTAATAAACATTGATACGCCGAATTTCTCGCTGATATTGAGTTGTCCGACTGCCCGTATCTTATCGCCTTCCTGCGGCAGATTGTCGCCGAATACGTCCTTAAAATTATTGAGGGCATTAAACCCGTTCAGTTTCATTTTACCGGTTCCATCGGCGACGGTATAACTGAAATTATTTTTTGTTTCATCAAAACGGGCGGCAACTATTGAACCGTCAACTTCCACAAGGGCATTGTTCATCCTCTCGGTAATTGAAGAAATTTTCACAACCGGTATTTCATGCATCTTTGAGGCATACCACAACATCATCAACCCGACGATAGAACCGATAACGGAAAGACGCTTGACAAGTTTCAACGACAATCTTTTATGTAAATCCGCCTGGCAATAGGGACATTTCTCGTAAGGACCTACGAATTTCCCGCAGGACGGACAAACGGCATCCGATGAAACTTTAATCTCTTTTACCGGTGCAGCATTTTTATCTTCCATATGTTAGTGTAATTCGTGAAATCCGTGGTTACTTTTGAAATCCCGATGCTATAAAATAGTTTCGCGTTTATTGAACAGATTCATTGCCTTTTGAAGACCGCTGTCAATAAAAACGGAAACGGCATCGGAAGCGCGTGAAATCACCGACTTCATTTTGAGCGCCTCTTCCTGAGTAAATTTTGAAAGGACAAAATCAACGGCATCAACATTAGACGGGGGACGCCCGATGCCTATTCTGATACGGCAGAACTCATTTGTGCCGAGCGTTTCAATTATTGATTCCACACCGTTATGCCCGCCGGAAGAACCGCCTTTTCTTACCCTAAGTGTGCCGAAAGAAATATCCATATCGTCGCAAACAACAATAATATCCTCATAATCGGGATTATATTTTTTTATCAAAGGCATTATCGCATAACCGCTTCTGTTCATAAACAACATGGATTTTACAAGAATAAAATCATCGCAAACGGACACCAATGCACAGTCTTTATATTCCCGCCACTCTAATGATTTATCTTCCGTAAAATTATCAAGCACTGCAAAACCTACATTGTGCCTCGTAGAAGAATATTTTTTTCCGGGATTACCCAGACCGATAATAAATTTCATTTTTTTTAGCCACAGATGAACACAGAATTTCACTGAATCTACGATTTCTGTGTTTTTTCTGTGTGATTCTGTGGCTTGTTTTTTTACTTTTTTTCCTCTTTCGGTTTTAGCGTAGCGTCTTCCTTTTTGGCAGCCGGTCTGCCGACCGCAGACGGAGCAGCCGCCGGAGCCGCCTCCGCACCCTCTTCAACTTCTTCCTTCTTACCCTTGCCGATAACCTCAGGTTCTGCTATCGCTTCAGTTACAGCGGGAACAACTTCCTCAAGAATTGTCGGAGATACAATGTTAGCGACTATCTGCTCGGGCGCAACTATAATTTCAACATTTTTAGGCACGACTAAATCCTTTACAAGAACCGTATTGCCTATTTCAAGGGCTGAAATGTCAACCGTAATTTTTTCCGGAATGTCCGCCGGGAGACATTTCACTTTCAATTCCCGGACTATGTGGGAAAGAACGCCGCCGGATTTAACCCCCGGCGCTTCTCCGACGAGCACGACAGGAATTGAAATATCAATTTTCTTTTTCATACTGACAGAATAAAAATCAATATGGGAAAGTTCGCGGGAAATAACATTTTTTTGAATATCCTTTATAAGAACCGTTTTTGAGGTTTTATCGGGCATGCGAAGTGAAATCATAACATTGCGGCCCGCCATTTTAAGCAGTGTTGTAAATTTGACGGCATCAATCGTAAGAGACATATTCGCCATATCGCCATATAAAATCGCGGGGATTTTTCCGGACGCTCTCAACTTCTTCATCTCGCTTTTTGACGCCGGTTTCCTCTCTTGTGAATCCAATGTGAACTTTTCCATAATCGCTACGCTCCTTACACGGAACAAACACAGAAGCCCGCTAAAGCGGGACACAGAACTAACTCGGCACTGTTCCGCTTCTGTTCCGTGTTATTGTTCCGCGTCTGTTCCGCGATTTTTTACTCAAATAATTCAGACACTGATTTTTCGTCGTGAATTCTTAATATCGCATCCGCTAAAAGTTTGCCGACGGACAAAACCTTTATCTTTTTTAACCGTGATTTGCCGCCGGATATGGAATTGGTGACAACTACTTCTTTTACGGATGACTTTTCTATTTTTTCATATGCGCTGCCGGCAAAAATTCCATGGGCGGCGGTAGCATAAATATCGGCTGCGCCGCTTTTTTTTAATGCCTCAACGGCTTTGACAAGCGTGCCGGCCGTATCAATTATATCGTCAACAATTATAATGTTTTTGCCTTTTACATTTCCTATGATATTCATAACTGCCGCTTCGTCGGGTGAGATTCTTCTTTTATCTATTATGGCAAGTCCGACTCTCATTCGCTTGGCAAATGAACGGGCTCTTTCCACACCACCGGCATCCGGCGACACGACGATAAGATTTGAGAGTTTTTTCCGCTTAAAATAATCAACAAGCACGGGACGAACAAACAGATGGTCAACGGGAATATCAAAAAATCCCTGAATTTGTCCGGCGTGCAAATCAAGTGTAAGCACCCTGTTCGCACCGGCGACCGTTATCAAATTTGCAACAAGTTTAGCGGTTATCGGCACCCTGGGCTCGGCTTTTCTGTCCTGTCGGGAATATCCGTAATACGGGATGACGGCTGTAATCCTTCCGGCGGAAGCACGACGAAGAGCATCAATAATTATGAGGAGTTCCATCAGGTTTTCATTGGCGGGAGACGATGTCGGCTGAATAACAAAGGTATCGCAGCCGCGGATGTTTTCCGTTATTTTAATATTAACTTCACCGTCGGGAAAACGACCCGTTTCCAAAGCGCCCATCTGAACTTTAAGAAAACCGCAGACCTCTTTTGACAAATAACGATTTGCCGAACCGCTGAAAATTTTTAATTTACCAAATATCACTGGCTCCTCCCTATTGACTACTTTTTTAACCTTTAACTTTTAACTTTTTTATTACCTGTCTCTCGCGGGCAATTGCCAGTTTATTATCGGGCACGTCGTGAGTAATAGTTGACCCTGCGGCAATCAAAGCCCCTTTCCCTATTTTAATGGGAGCGATTAAATTAGTATTGCTTCCGACAAAAGTGTAATCGCCGATTTCCGTTTTGTGTTTCTTTTTACCGTCGTAATTGCAGGTAATAGTGCCCGCACCGATATTTATATTTTTCCCGAGTTGTGAATCGCCGATATATGAAAGATGGGAAACCTTCGTGTTTTCGCCGATGACCGATTTTTTAATTTCCGAGAAATTACCGATGCGGGCATACCTGCCGATTTTTGTTTCCTTTCTTATGTGAGAAAACGGGCCTATTTTGACATCATCTGCAATTTCAGCCCCATAGACGAAAGATGCCCTTATTTCAACATTTTTTCCGACGGTGGAAGAGTCAATATAACTGAAAGGACCGAGCACACACCCGCTTTTTATTTTCGTTTTGCCTTTGATAATCGTTGAAGGCATTATCGTCACATCTTTTTCAATTTCAACCGTTTCTTCAATATAAACGGTGCCGGGATTTACAATCGTAACGCCGGAAATCATCAAATTTTCAAGAATCTTTTCTCTGATATAATTCTCTGCTTGGGCAAGTTCGGAACGGTTATTTATGCCCATAATTTCTTTGAAGTCATCGGTTTTATATGCAATAACTTTTTTGTTTTCACTGTTCAAAATTGATATTACATCCGTCAGATAATACTCGCTTTTTGAATTGTTGTTTTTCACTTTGTGCAGTGCCGAAAAAAGTTCTTTTGACGAAAAGACATAAATGCCGGAATTTATTTCCTTTATTTTTTTGATAACATCTGCGGCATCTTTTGACTCAACAATCGCCTTAACCGTTCCGTTTGTATTTCTTATAATTCTTCCATAATGCGACGGATTTTCCATCTCGCAGGTAAGCACAGACGCTGCGGCTTTTTCTTTTTTGTGAACCGACAGTAATTTGTCGACGGTTTCTTTTTTAAGAAACGGAACATCGCCGGAAAGTATGACCAAATCACCTGTAAAATTTTTTAAGATTTTTTCCGTCTGCACAACCGCATCGCCGCTGCCGAGTTGCTTTACCTGTTTCACAAAAATCATATTTTTATCACTTATACTTTTTTTAACAAGTTCCGATTTATGCCCTACAACGATAATTTTTTTGTCAAAACCACTTACTATTCCGGCAACCCTCTCAATTATCGTCTTGCCGAAAATTTCATGAAGAACTTTCGGCGTTTCCGACTTAAACCTCGTGCCTTCACCTGCAGCAAGAATTATAGCGATCATGTTTTTCATATACTGATTACCGCTGATTTGACACCAACTGAACGCTGATTGCCGCTGATAATCTGCGGTCATCTGCGCCTTTATATCTGCGGACATCCGCGTTGTTTTCCTGGGGAGGAAGGATTCGAACCTTCGGATGACGGCTCCAAAGGCCGTTGCCTTACCGCTTGGCTACTCCCCAAATGTGACTGTAAATCCGACTCCCTTAAAAATTGCTCTCTTATTTATGTTTTTCTATGCCTTTTAGACGGTAAAAATCAATTTTTCGCATTTAATATCTAATGGCATCCTTTGGTATTTAAAAGTATCATTATAAATAGCCATCTTTCAGAGAACAATCCTCCATCAATTTTTCGATTTTACAAAAATATTTCTCTTTTGTCAAGTTTTTTCAGATACCGCATTATCACATTTAATCTTTTCCATGTAGTTCGTGCAGTAAAATCTGTATCTCTCAAACTGTTTATATTCACACTTCTTGGCCCTGTGATTACAGATGAGATGATACTCGTATTTTTTCACGATGTTATTATATCTTTTGGAGAGTTAAAAATCAAGGAATATTTTTGGTGGGTATTAAATTTTGCGGACAGAATGTATTTTTCCGTCAGAATAGAAAAAACCGGATACGCCAAGTTTGAGCATATAAAAGAAAATATGGCAAAACAAGACACATTTAATCATTTGATATTCCGGGTAATGTCACTCCGTGACCGGCGCCTGTCCCGATGAATATCGGGATGACTCCGTGGCTAAAAAGTGCACGAAGTGCTTATCTTGATGTCTATCACTTAATCCTAATCTACAAGTGGCATTCTTACCGTAACGGCAATTAAAAATGTAAAATGTCAAATTAAGGTGTTATCCATATTTTGTTTGTTGTGATATTTTCCGCTATTATTTTTCCGCGACTTATTACATATCTCGGCGCTTCGTGATAACGCAGGGCATCAACAATATTATTGACATCCAAAATAACAAGATTCGCATAATTTCCCTCTTTGAGTCCGAAATTTTTTATATTCATCGCTTTGGCGGCATTCACGGTAATCATATCATAAAGCGTTTCCATTTCCGTCGCGGTTGTCATCCATAAAAGATGAGACGCAAGGAACGCAATTTCAAGCATGTTGTTGCGACCGTAGGGATAGTAGGCATCCGAAATATCGTCCTGCCCGAGACAAACCAGAACACCTTCTTCAAGAAGTTCTCTCACCCGTGCATGAAGCGGGCCAGTATGCGGGTCGATGACAACGCCCATTTTCGCTTTTTTAAGCAGTGCTGCAACTTTTTGGAAATACGGTTTCGGATACAGACACATCGCACGCGCATGCTGGGCAAGAACCCGTCCATGCCAACCGACTTTTATCGTTTCAGTAGCAAGCATTTCAAGTGTTTTGAGCGTCGCATCACCGGCATCGTCAACGAGCATTGAGACATCTTTATTATATTTTTTGGCAATTGCAACCATTTTCTGAATATGAATTCTTTCATCTTCTTCCGTGTATTCAATCCAAGGGATACCGCCGACAATATCGGCGCCCATATCCATCGCCTGAATTATAAGTTTCTCGGCGCCCGGCTCTCTGACAACGCCGTCCTGCGGGAATGCAACGACTTGAATATCAACAATTTTTTTGTATTCTTCCCTCGCTTTAATTACCGCTTTAATCCCCTCTAAACGCGCTTTTGTATCAACATCAACAAAAGCCCTTATGTGAAGATTGCCATATCGCGCCGCAAGTTCAACCGCCTTTCGGACATTTTTTATAATCCATTTCTCGTCGTAATTCTCCTTCACGCGCGCCGCAAGTTCAATCGCCGTCATCGCTTTACCCATATCACTGCCGTGATAATCCTTCAGCGCTTTTTCATCCATCATCTGCAGCGTCCAGACCTTGCATAAATGAAGATGGGCATTGCAATATGACTCGGTGACAAGATGACCTTGCGCATCAATAGTTGTCTTTGCTTTACCGCTGCATTTTTTAGAAATTTTTTCAATCTTGCTGCCGGTGATGGCTATCTCCGTTAAACCTTCACGACCGCGCAACTTGGCATTTTGAATTAATAAATCCATACAGCCCCCCAATAACAGCAATTACAAATTGAGAATTAAGAGTTAAGAATTAAAATGTCAAAATCCACAATTCTTAATTTTCAATTTTCAATTCTTAATTGCCTTTTCATTTTTTTTGCTTTCTAATTTTTCTATTGCCTGTTTAGCTGCCTCTATAACTTCCGTATTTTCATCTTCAACCGCGGCCGCTTTTTTAAGCGGCTCAATTGCCGATTTATCCCCTAACTCTCCGAGCGCTTTCGCAGATTCGGCTCGTACCGTCGGGTTAACATCACTAAGATTTTTTATTAAATTTCCAACGGCGGACTTAAGTTTCATAGATGACACCGATTGAATTGCGGTAAGCCGGACGCCTTCGGCTTCATCGTTAAGACGCTCAACTATAATCGCCTGCACATCAGGTTGATCGGAAAAAACCATCAGCGATTTTAGCGCAGTAATTCTTATAACGGGACGGCCGTCGGTAAGAAGTTTTTTCAACGAGGGAATAGAAGAGACATCCTTAAATTTTGCGATTGAATTCGCACTGTCAATAATCATTCCGCCGTCGGCATCGTTAAGCGATTTGATCAAATGAGGAACTGCCTGTTTATCGCCGATTTCACCGAGTGAAACTGCGGCACACCGGCGAACCTCTGTGTTTTCGTCTTTAAGCAAACCGATTAAAGGTAATACTGCATTTTTATTTTTTTCGGTTCCGAGAGAAATTGCGGCGTTTCTTCTAACGAGCCAATTCGCATCTTTTAATTTCTGGACATTTGTCCTTTTATCAATTTTCGGTTTTGCGGTTTTAACAGGTGCCGGCGATTTTTCGGGATTCGCGGTTTCCGTTGATTTTTTGACCTCGGTTGCAGACACCGTAGATTTTTTTGCTTGATATGTAGGCGACGCTTTGGTTGTGGCATCTTTTTTCACTTCGGCAAAACACAAACCAACAAGCCACAGATTGACACAGATAAACACAGATAAAAACTTTTTCATAAACACCTCCAAATTATTAATTGCCCCTTGGATGTCATGCTGAGCCATCAGGCGAAGCATCTCGGTTTTGAGATTCTTCGCTGCGCTCAGAATGACAATCACTATAAACCATTTTTTTTGCAATTCTGTTTGTCTTTTCGTAAAGTTTTTGCTCGTCAACATTTACAAGTTTTCCATCTTTTACAACAATTTTACCGTTGACGATGGTCGTATCAACAATATCCGAATCGCCGCAAAAAAGCAAGGATGCGAGAACATCATGAATACCGCCGGCATAACCGATTTTTTCAACATCAAATAAAACAATATCCGCTGCCTTACCCGCTTCAATTGAGCCGATGTCATCCCGTCCTAAAACTTGAGCACCGCCGCGGGTTGCGAGCCATAAAACATCTTCGGCAGGCATTGATTTTACGCCCGATTTTAGACGATGGACCAAAAGACATGTTTTTAATTCCCGAAGCATATTTGAGGAATCGTTTGATGCGGAACCGTCTACCGCAAGGGAAACGGGGACTCCGTTTTCAAGCATCTTTCTTACCGGCGCAATACCGCTTCCCAACCGCAGATTTGAAACGGGACAGTGCGCAACGCCGGTTTTTGTTTTCCCCAGCAGCGCTATTTCATCGTCATTAAGGTGGATGCAATGAGCAAACCAGATATCGTCTCCCAGCCAGCCGACTTTTTCCATATAAGCAAGCGGTTTTAAGTTGTGTTCTTCCAGGCAAAATTTTTCCTCATCAAGCGTTTCGGCGATGTGCGTGTGGCATTTTATTTTTTTCCTGCGTGCAAAATTCACCGTCTCTTTTAATAACTCAGTCGTAACCGAAAACGGCGAGCAGGGAGACAGAGCGAGTCGGCACATCGAAAATTTTTCGGGATTGTGATATTTTTGTATTACCCGTTCGGAGTCCTTCATTATCTCGTTTTCCGTCTGAACCACATCGTCCGGCGGAAGACCGCCTTTTGACTGACCTCGCGACATTGAACCGCGGGTAGGATGAAATCTAATCCCGATTTCTTCGGCGGCTTTTATCTCAAAATCTAAAAGATCCTTCGGCTGATTTTTCGGGAAAATATAAAACTGGTCGGTTGATGTGGTGCAACCCGTCTGCAACAGTTCGCCCAAACCGACGAGCGCCGATGTATAAACGGCATCCGGAGTGATATTTTTCCAGACGGTATAGAGATATTTTAACCAGTCAAAAAGTTCGGCATCCTGGACTTCCCGTATATTTCTGTAAAGCGTCTGGTACAAGTGATGGTGAGTATTGACGAATCCCGGAAGCACGACGCATTTTGAAGCGTCAATAACAGTGCAGGAAGAGGACAGCGCGCGGAAGGCAGAAGGCAGATTCTTACCGACGAATTTTATTTCATTATTCTCTATGAAAATATTACCGCCCGCAATTTTTGTTCTCTTATTGTCCATCGTGACAATAAGTTTTGCATTTTTAATCAGAATATTTTTTTTCATTTTTTTTAACGCAGATTACGCGGATTTTTAACGGTGATTACACAGATAATTCTTTATCTGCGTTTATCCGATATTATCTGCGTCCTATTTCATTTTTTGTTTAATTCCTGCAATCTTTCGGTTGCTTTTTTAGCCCACTGGGTATCACTATATCTTTTTTTCACAATTTCATAATTTTGTTTTGCGTCTTTGATAAATCCTATTTCTTCCGATGCGCGGGCAGACATATAATGGGATTCCGGCACATATTGTGAATCGCTGAAAAGATAAACCACTTTCAGATATTCCCGCGCCGCTTCCTTGTATTTTTTCTGCATGAAATAACAATCCGCTGCTTTTTTCTGCGCAACGGCGCCCAAATTCTCGTCACTTGTGCTTAACAATCCGTTAATGCTCTCGGCATTGCCGATTCCTTTATTTTTAGAAAGAGTTGCGGCAAGTTCATAATTCTCGATAGCGGCGAAATAATCGCCGCTCCTTTCAAATTCGCTGCCCCGCCTGAGATACATTTCAGCGGCAGCAAGCGATTTCGGATATCTGTAAAGTATCTCGCTGTAGCATTTCTCCGCCTCAAGCGTATTACCTATTTTTTCACAAGCAACGCCGCTGTTATATTTCATCATCGCAAAAATTTCAGAATCCGATGTCTCAAGTTTAAGTCCTATATTATAATTTTCAATCGCCTTCTTGTAATCGGATGAGTCAAGATAACAATTCCCGATATAAAGCATCGCCTCGGCATAATTTTTTGACAACGGATATTCTTCAACAAATTTTTGAAATGAATTTATAGCGGCGGCCGGCTGACCGGTTTTGTAGTAAATTTTAGAGCGGATGAAATTCGCATCTTCCGCAAGATTATGCTCGGGAAAATTGGATGCAATTTGTTCAAAATATCTTGCGGCTTTGTCATAGTCCTTTTTTTTGTAAAAATATTCGGCGACTTGATAGGTAATTTCCGGCGAGAGTTGGGAGGTCGGATATTTTTCGGCAAACTGAACATACACGGAAATAGCATCAAAAACCGCACCTTCCGTTTCATATACGCGGCCGACGGAGTAAAGCGCAAATTCCGCCTGCGGGGATGCAGGATATTTTGCTAAAACCTTTCTGTATAAATTTTTTGCCTGCTTGTATTTTTTTAGATTGAAATAACTGTCGCCGAGTCGAAGCCATCCGTCGGCGGCATAATCGGATTTCGGATAATTCCGGACAAGCGCGTTAAAAGAAACGGTGGCTTTTTTAAAATTTTTGTTTTTGAAGTGAAGCATACCGACCCAGTATTGTGCGTCGTCGGTTATTTTTGTGCCGGGAAACCGCTTTACAAAATTCAAAAGATATTCTCTGGCTTTTTCATAATTGTTTTTTTTATAATAAATAAGTCCGATTCCAAGACGAGCACGCAAAGATTCGTTTGTATTGGGAAATTTTTCTGTTATCTTAACATATTCTTTAAGTGCGTCGTCAAGTTGCAAAAGTTCCGACATGGAATCAGCCCGATAAAGATATGCCTTTTTCAGAAAATCTCTGTTTTTCTTCGTAGCGGTAGAAATTACGGCATCAAAAGAGTCAACGGCAGATTTATAATTACCATCCTGAAACTGTTTAACGCCCGTATTATATGTCTCTTCAAGGTATGAAAGGGAAAATAGAGAAGTTACAAGTAAAAAGTTAAAAGTTAAAAATAAGATTTTTTTCATATAAAGAAATTATATCAAAAATTGGAAAAATGTCAATTCCAATTTTCAATTCTCAATTCTGCCTTTTACTGAGACCAGACGGGGTTTGTAGATTCCTTTGCAATGGAACCAACCGGTTTTTGTTTGCTGCCGTCGGCAAACATACTGAAAAGTTCATACTTACCGGTCCTGTTGGAAGAAAAAATTATGCGTCTGCCGTCGGTAGAAAATGCGGGGTTTTCGTTTGAGCCGGAATTTTTTGTTAGCTGATATTCCTTGTTTGTGCTTACATCCATAACATAAATATCAAAAATCGCACCGTTTCTTTTTGTGAATGCAATTGCACCGCCGACGGGCGACCAACAGGGTGAATCATTATATCCGCTGTATGTAATTTTTCTCAAATTTGTGCCTTCTATATCCATAATATACAACTGCGGATTACCGCCTCTGTCTGAAACAAAAACAAATTCATTTGAGTTGGGTGAAAAAGATGCGGCAGTGTCTACTCCCCTTGAATATGTAAGCCGCCTTATAATTTTACCTTCCGCCGTAAAGAGATAAAGTTCCGGGTCGCCGTCTTTTGAAAGAGTGGCTATAAAATACTTGCCGTCGCAGGATGCAGAACCGGTAATGTTTAGCCCCTGAAATGTGATAAAAGGGACAGACCTGTTTTTCTCAAAATCATATCTGAATATATCAGGATTACCTTCTTTGTATGTAGTGTAATAAATATATTTACCGTCGGAAGAGAACTTGGGCAAAACGGAAATTGAATTATTATAGGTAATCCGTGTGAGATTTTTGCCGTCGTAATCAACGCACCATATTTCTTTGCTGCCCGACATAGTGTTTGAAAATGCAATTTTGGAAGAAAAACTTATCTTTTGTCCGGTAAGCGATTTTATTATATCCTCTGAAAAATTATGGGCAACTTTTCTTGTTTCATAGTCGGCATATTTATAGTCCTTGTCGAATATTTTTTTAGCAGAAACAACATCCCAGCAATATCCGGAAAGTATAATTTTGTTTTTGCTTGTTTTTATTTCAAATTTCACTATGGTATCTATTCCGTTTGCGACGGCGATATCACGGTCGGTTTTGTTAAAATCAAGTTTTTTCGCGAATAATTGATCCGGCGGCAGAGAAATCAAATTAAAAATTCCGGAATAAACAAGGTCTTCTGAAACAATTTTCTGAATATCAGCGGAGTGTCTTGAATTGTCCGTAGGATAAATAAAAATGTTTGTTTTCCGACCGCCCGATTTAAGTTGTAAAAAAATATCGGCACAATAGAGGCAATTAAAAATGTAAAATGTAAAATGTAAAATGAAAAAAAACCTAAAAATTACTGTTTTCTTTTTGACAATTTCAGACGTTAAATCTAAAACTACTTGCGTACTTTCGCAACTACGAAAGTAGTTGAATAGCATTAAAAAACAACTTTTAATTTTTAATTTGTAATTTTTCATTGCTTTTAACTTCCTGAAAGTTCAAACATAAAATAAACGCCTAAATAATCGTCGGCATAACCGGCAGGTAACGGGGGAAACGGCGCAGAATTCATAATCGCTCTGATGGCTGACCTGTCTATAAAAGAAACGCCGGCGGATTCTTTTACCGTCAGATTTGCAACAACGCCGTCTTTTAATATCTTAAAATATACCAGAACTTTTTTCGGGCTGCTGGACGGATACGGCTCCGGATTCCAATTCTGCGCAACTTTGTTCCTTAAAATGTTGACATACCCCATATACGGAAAATTGCCGGCATTAACCCCGATACCTGTGCCCAATCCCGTGCCGCTTCCGGGCCCGATTCCTGTGCCCAATCCCGTGCCGCTTCCGGGCCCGATTCCTGGCCCTTTTCCCGTTTCTTTCTCCCACTTCAGAATATCTTTTTTGTCCAGTTTTGATTTTTTTGAAACAACTTTCCCTGCCACAATATCGCCGGGTTTTACAACATCTCCTGTTTTTTTCGTCTCCGATATTTTTTCCGCGGAAATCCCGCCGGATGGAGCACTCCCGCTCTCGCCACCGGTTCCGCCTAAACCTCCTGCACCACTGCTACCATAACTTGAACCGATTACCTGTATAGGAATATAATATATTTTTGATGATGATTTGGAACCGAGCGACAAAAACAAAAAAAACAAAAAATGAACTGATATGGAAATAATAAAACCGAGTTTTATGTCCGTCATTGAGATTTTTTGAGAGGGGCAAGATATTTTTCCGACTGTCTGGCTTCGGAGGTTTTCGGATAATTTTTAACAATGTCTTCAAACAATGCAATCGCTTGTGACTCTTTTTTAAGTTTCAGAAACGAATTTGCCTTTTTCAATTTTGCCGACGGTATTTTTTCCGATTTCGGATATGAAGCGATAAATTTATCGAAATTTTCCACCGCTTTTTTATAATCACCTTTCTTATAAAAACAGACGCCTATCCAGAACTGTGCATTTGAAACAAGAGTCCCGTTCGGATATTGCTGAATATATTCCTGAAATCCTCCGACTGCTAAATCGTAATTTCTCATCGTATAATCGGTATATGCCGCGCCGTAAATCTGGGTCGGAGTCGGCTTTGTTTCATCTATTTTTTTTGTAACTTTTTCGGATAACAGCGAAAGTTTATTTGTAAAGTCAACATTCGTGTCTTCTAACTTCTGGCCAAAAATCACAAATCGCTCGTTGGTTTCCTCTATTTTTGAATTTAATGTTTTTATATTGGCGTTGAGGTCTTCCATCTGAACGGATAAGTCCGCCTGATTTTTCTGCATTTCAGAAAGTTGATTTTGGAGTTTTACTATGTCGGACTGAAGATTTACAACATCTTTCTGCGTCGCAACGCAACCGGAAAGAATAACAGTAAGTAGTAAGTAGAAAGTCGTAAGTGGTAAAGAATTTTTTAAATCCATAAATTATTTTTTTGGATTTTTTTTCTTTATTACTTTGTCATTCAGAATTTCTTTTGGGACGTTTTCCGGAATTCTACCGAGCATATCTGCACGCCGGTTTTTTGACCAGGCCGCTTCGTCATGACCTGAGTCAACCGGTCTTTCCTCGCCATATGAAATTGTCGCCATACGGTTCCCTTTTATGCCGAGTTTCATCAGATAACTTCTCACCGATTTTGCGCGCCGGTCGCCCAATGCAATATTGTAATCCGTTGTTCCTCTTTCATCGCAATGTCCTTCAACAATAATTTCCACATCAGAATTATCTTTAAGCCAAGACGCATTTTTGGCAAGTATGTTTCTTGCATCGGGACGTAAAGTTGCATTGTCATAATCAAAATAAACGGTTGCAAGTTGAGGAACATTTTTATACTCTTTCCCTCTTAAAGACGGCTCTTCTGTCTGTTTTTCAATCGTAGTAACCGGCTCCGGCGGCCTCACAATTTTTTTCTTGGCGCAGCCGGTAAAAAGACAATTAAAAATTAAAAATGACACGAAAAGTGTCACCCCGAACTTGTTTCGGGATCTAAAGAGATGCTGAAATAAATTCAGCATGACATGATTAAAAATTAAAAACCCCATCCTTGTTCCGCGTCTGTTCCGCGTTATGTTCTGCGTCTGTTCCGCGTTTCTCATAAAACACCTCCAAAATAAAAATTTTTCCTGTAAGTTATTATAAATAATTTTTTGGATTTTGTCAACCCCGCGCATCTGAATTAAGTTTTGTAAGTTCGTTTTCCAATTCCGCAGGAAATTTTTTACCGAACTGCTTGAAAAATTTTCCCGCATCTTCCAGTTCATCTTTCCAATCGGCGATTTTTACCTCAAATAGTTTTTCTAAATTTTTCCTTGGTATGCTCAGTCCGCTTATATCCATGTCATCCAAATCCGGCACAAGACCTACGGGCGTGGAAACCGCTTTCACTTTGTTATTAACACGGTCAATAATCCATTTCAAAACCCTGATATTATCTCCGAAACCGGGCCAGATAAAGGAACCGTTTTCATCGGTTCTAAACCAGTTGACGGAAAATATCTTCGGCGGATTTTTTAACTTCTTACCTACATCAAGCCAGTGCCTGAAATAATCGCCCATATTGTACCCGCAGAAAGGAAGCATAGCCATCGGATCGCGACGGAGTTGACCCTCTTTATGAATTGCCGCTGCGGTGGTTTCGGAACCCATTCTTGCACCTAAAAACACACCATTGGGCCAGTTGAAACTTTCAACGACAAGAGGTACAAGTTGCGACCTTTTCCCGCCGAAAATTATCGCGGATATAGGAACGCCTTTGGGATTGTCAAACTCTTTAGAAAGTGTAGCCGAATTATAAATTGAGACGGTAAACCTTGAATTCGGATGCGCCGCTTTCGTTCCGCTTTCCGGCGTCCATTTATTTCCCTGCCAATCAATTATATTTTCCGGCACATCGCCGTCAAGCCCTTCCCACCACGGTTCGTTTTTATCCAAATCAAGACCGGTATTCGTAAAAAGTGTCGGAAAAAATTTTCCCGCTTTAAGCGTTTTAATAATATTCGGATTTGTATTAAGTGCTGTTCCGGGTGCGACGCCGAAATATCCGGTTTCAGGATTTATCGCCCAGAGCCGCCCGTCCGGACCTATATTCATCCATGCTATATCGTCTCCAACAGTCCACACTTTGTAGCCGGGAAGTGCCGACTGCAACATCGCGAGATTTGTTTTTCCACAGGCAGACGGAAACGCCGCTGCAATATATGTAATTTTCCCCTGCGAATCCTCTACCCCAATTATCGACATATGTTCGGCAAGCCAACCCTCTTTAAGTCCAAGGCAGGAAGCCAACCGCAAAGCAACACATTTCTTTCCTAAAAGTGCATTCCCTCCGTAACCGGAACCGATGCTCCACACCAGATTCTCATCCGGAAAATGCATGACGAACCGCTTCTTCGGGTCAAAGTCACCGACGGAGTGAAACCCTTTTACAAAGTTTTCGGAATTGCCTATTTTTTTGATAACATCGCTCCCCAACCGTGTCATTATTGCCATACTTACTGCGACATAACTGAGATCCGTTATTTCAACGCATGCTTTTGAATAAGGGAAATCAGGATGTCCCATCATATACGGAAGAACATACATCGTTTTTCCTTTCATACAACCGTCGGAAAGTTTTGTAAGTTTTCTCTTCGCTTCGTCAGGGTGCATCCAGTTGTTGTTAGGTCCTGCTGTTTCTTTGTCGGGATGACACACAAAAGTTAACTGCTCGGTTCTTGCAACATCTGTCGGATGGCTTCTGTGATAGTAGGCATTGGGCCATGTTTTCTGATTTAACTCGGTAAATACCGGGTAACCGTTGATTTTTTCTTCCCGCATCCCGATTTCAACGATTTTTCTTGTCTCTTTTTCGGAACCGTCAAACCAATAGATTTTTTTCGGCTTTGCAAGTTCCGCCTGTTTTTCAACCCATTTTTCAAGTGGTGTGGACATTTTTATATTTTCCCCTTTCACGCAAAAAAAATCAACATAAAAAATATAAATTCTTTATGATATTGTTTGATAATACAAAAAATTTAAACAAATGTCAATCAATTCTAATTTTTCAATTTTAATTTTTTCAGAATTTGCATTGTTTGTCGTCGGAAGCTAACTTGTTTTTCAGATATTTTGCTGTATGTGAATTTTCAATACCAAAAATGTCGTCAATTTTTCCTTGAAACACAACCTCGCCGCCCTTGTCTCCGCCGTCGGGACCCAAATCAACGAGCCAGTCGGCGGTTTTTATCACATCCAAATTGTGCTCAATAACAATAACCGTATTGCCCGCATCAACGAGGCGATGCAAAACCTCCAAAAGTTTATGAATATCCGCAAAATGAAGCCCGGTTGTCGGCTCATCCAAAATATAAACCGTCTTTCCTGTCGCCCTTTTTGTGAGTTCCGAGGCCAGTTTTACCCTCTGCGCCTCGCCGCCGGAAAGCGTTGTCGCCGACTGACCTAATTTCATGTATCCCAATCCGACATCGTAAAGTGTAAGCAGAGTTTTTTTTATCTGCGGAATATTTTCAAAAAATTTCAGCGATTCTGAAACGCTCATATCCAGGACTTCCGAGATATTTTTGTTTTTATATTTTACCGAAAGTGTTTCCTCGTTGAATCTGTCGCCTTTACACACATCGCATTTTACATAAACATCCGGCAAAAACTGCATCTCTATTTTTTTCGTCCCGTCTCCGCCGCACGCCTCGCACCGCCCGCCTTTCACATTGAAAGAAAATCTGCCCGGCGTATAGCCCCTCATTTTTGATAAAGGAAGTTTGCTGAATAAATCCCTTATATGCGTATAGACGCCGGTGTATGTCGCCGGGTTGCTCCGCGGTGTTCTTCCTATCGGCGATTGGTCCACAATGATAACTTTGTCAATGTTCTGCCAACCCAAAATATCTCTGTGAATTCCCGGAATTTCTTTTGACTTGTAAATTTTATGCGTCAGCGCTTTGTATAAAATTTCATGGATAAGAGTTGATTTTCCGCTCCCAGAAACGCCGGTTATTGCCGTAAAATTTCCCAGAGGAATTCGGACATCTATATTTTTCAGATTGAACTGTGAAGCGCCTTTTATTTCCAGAAATTTTTTAATTTCCCTATTCGCGGAGTTTATCCCGCACTGTGATGCGGGACTCATCCCCGAATGAATTCGGGGGCTACATTTATGAGGAATGGGAATTGTAAGGGCGCCGTTTAAGTATTTTGCCGTCAATGACTTTTCATTTTTGAGCAAATCCTCAACTTTGCCGGCGAAAACAATCTCACCCCCGTTTTTTCCCGCACCTGGACCCAAATCAATAATATAATCTGCGCAGCGGATAGTTTCTTCGTCGTGTTCAACCACAATTAAGGTATTACCAAGATTTTTTAAATTTGAAAGCGTGTTCAAAAGCCGCCTGTTATCCCTCTGGTGAAGCCCGATGGTCGGCTCATCCAAAACATACAAAACACCGACGAGCCCGGAGCCGATTTGAGTCGCCAACTGTATCCTCTGCGCCTCGCCGCCGGCAAGTGTTGATGACTCCCTCGCCAATGTGATGTAGTCAAGCCCTACATTTTCCAAAAATGAAAGCCGTGCAGTGATCTCTTTTGCTATTTCTTTTGATATAAATTTCTCGGTTTCGGTAAGTTTAACGTTTTTAAAAAAATCAAGCGCATCTTTTATAGACATTCCGGTAATTTCCGAAATATTTTTTCCTCCGAAGGTAACCGCGAGCGCTTCGTCTTTGAGACGCTCTCCGCGGCATTTTTCGCATATTTTTGAACGCATGAATTTTGTGAAAATTTCTTCGCGGACATATTCCGACCCCGTTTCTTTATATCTTCTTTCAAGATTTCCTATAACACCTTCAAATTCATTGTCGCCGTATAAAATATATTTTTGATTTTCCCGCGAAAGTTTCTTAAAAGGTGTCTCAAGCGAAAAATTGTGACGGCGGGCAACGCCGCTCAAAAGCGAAAAATAATAATTTGACCAAGCACCCGACCAGCGGTGCCTTTTTGTCGTGATTGGTTTTGACCAAGGAAGAATCGCACCGTCATAGACGGACAGATTTTTGTCCGGTACAACAAGTCCTTCGTCAACCTCTATTTTTTTACCAAGCCCATCACATTCCGAACACGCGCCGTAAGGAGCGTTAAACGAAAAAAACCTCGGCGAAATTTCCGGAATACTTATACCACAATTTGTGCAAGAATGGTGCTCGGAGAAGGTCAGTTCCTGCGTGTAGTTGCTTGATTTATCAAGCCCAATAAATTGGGCAACTACAATTCCGTTTGAAAGTTTGAGAGCCGACTCTACTGACTCCGCTAACCGCGATTTTGCCGACGGCGAAATTTCCAGGCGGTCAACAACGACTGAAATATCATGCCTTTTGTATTTTTCTAATTTCGGCGGATTTTCAAGTTCAAAGATTTTACCGTCAATTTTTGCCCTGATAAAACCCTTTTGTAAAATGTTTCTGAAAAGTTCGTAATATTCGCCTTTTCGTCCCTGAATAACCGGCGATAAAATAATTATTTTTGCGCCGACCGGAAGTTTCATCAGTTCGGAAACAATCTGCTGGGCCGACTGCGGTTTTATTTCTCTCCCGCATTTTGGACAGTGCGGAATACCTACACGGGCAAAAAGAAGCCGCAGGTAATCGTAAATTTCGGTGACAGTTCCGACGGTGGAGCGGGGATTCCGGGAAACCGCTTTTTGCTGGATTGCAATTGCGGGCGACAAACCGGAAATGTAATCAACATCCGGCTTTTCCATCTGCTCCAAAAATTGCCGGGCATAAGCGGAAAGCGATTCTACATACCGTCTTTGCCCTTCGGCATAAATAGTGTCAAAAGCAAGCGACGATTTCCCGCTTCCCGATAGCCCTGTTATTACTACCAGTTTGTTCCTCGGAATTTCAAGATTTATATTTTTAAGGTTATGCTGCCTCGCGCCTTTAATGATGATTTTATCTGAATTCACATTTATATTTATGTATAGGAATTTCAAAGTTAGCCACGGAGAACACGGATAACACGGATAAAAAG
>PEVQ01000004.1:0-2319 GCA_002780205.1 Elusimicrobia bacterium CG06_land_8_20_14_3_00_38_11 | reverse complement strand
TATGCTCCCCTTAGTAAGTTGCAAATCCTAACTTGATGTAGTTGCACGCCCTTGGAGTGCTATTACACCAACAGAACCGACCGAAGTGACCGCAGGAAATTCCCGTGGGGATATTTGTTCCCGAGCGACCGGAAGGAGTCCCTTTAGGGACGACTATTTACGGATAAACGCCGCGCAACTTTACGGCGGTGGCAACCCGGCTTACAGCCAAAATATACGCAGCAAGCCGCATATCAACTTTTTCCCTTTCCGCGATTGCAAGAACATCCTTAAAACTTTTCGTCATAATCCGTTTGAGTTCCCTCTCAATGCCTTCCAATTCCCAGAAATGCGACTGTAAATCCTGAACCCACTCAAAATATGAAACGGTTACACCCCCGGCATTTGTAAGAATATCCGGCAAAACCATCACTCCGTTTTTGTGAAAAATTTCATCCGCTTCGGGTGTCGTCGGACCGTTCGCACCCTCGGCGATTATTTTCGCCTTTATTTTCGGCGCGTTTTCTTTCGTTATCTGATTTTCTAAAGCGCAGGGTGCTAAAATATCAACATCCATCTGAAAAAGTTCCTCGTTGGCGGATTTAAAACCCGCTACGAAATCGGCGCCTGCAAAACCTTCAATCGTCTTCTTCGGATTTTTTTTGACATACTCCAAAAGTTTCGGAATATCTATCCCCTTTTTGTTGAATAATCCGCCTGAAACATCGGTGATGCCGATAATTTTACAGCCAAGTTCATTCAAAAATTGGGCGGTGGAACTTCCTACATTTCCAAAACCCTGAATAGCAACGGTGCAGTCGGTCGGTTTTATTTTTTTGTATTTCAACGCCTCATTTATAACGAACATTACACCGCGGCCGGTTGCGGTAAGCCGCCCCTCGCTTCCGCCGATATCTATCGGTTTTCCCGTTACAACACCGGGCACGGAATATCCGGCAGTCATAGAATATGTGTCCATAATCCACGCCATAACCTGCGGGTTTGTGTTGACATCCGGCGCGGGAATATCTTTTTCCGGACCGATAATTATTGAAATTTCCGATGTGTATCTGCGGGTGAGCTTTTCAATTTCGTATAACGACATCTTGGTCGGGTCGCAGACGACACCGCCTTTTGAACCGCCGTAGGGAATTCCGACGACTGCGCACTTCCATGTCATCCACATCGCAAGCGCCTTTACCTCGTCAAGAGTGACATCAGGATGGTATCTGATGCCGCCTTTTGCGGGGCCTCTTTCCAAATTATGCTGAACACGGTATCCCTCAAAAACCCTGACCGTGCCGTCATCCATTCTTATCGGAATTGAGACGATAAGTGCGCGTTTGCAATGACGCAATTTTGTATGAATGTTTTTATCCAGGTTGATTTTTTCCGCAACTATATCCAACTGCTGACACGCCATTTCCCAGGGATTAAACTTCGCCATTTTTGCCTCCGATAATCGCTACGCTCATTACACGGAACTGACGCGAAACCTATACACAGAACTGACGCGGAACTTTCCGTGTTTGTTCCGTCTTTTTTAATTTTATTAAATTTGGAGTGATTTGTCAATTATTTTTTGATATAAATCATTGCCGTAGATATCGTTGATGACGACAAGCGGGAAATTTTTAACATCCAATTTATAAACCGCCTCGCAACCCAAATCGGCAAAAGCAATAATCTCCGATTTTTTCACGCATTTAGAAATTAAAGCACCAATTCCGCCGGTGGCCGCGAAATAAACCGCTTTATATTTTTTGAGCGCCGCTACAACCTCTTTTGAACGCCTACCTTTACCGATGGTGACTTTAAGTCCGCGTTTCAATAATTCCGGCGTGTATTTATCCATTCTGAAAGATGAGGTTGGCCCGCAACTTCCTATAATTTGTCCGGGTTTTGTCGGGGTGGGACCCGTGTAGTAAATCACTGCACCTTTTATATCAAACGGCAATCTTTTGTTGCGGCGGAGCAACTCCAAAAGCCGCTTATGCGCTTCATCGCGGGCAGTGAAAATAGTTCCGCACAACAGAACATCGTCGCCGGCTTTAAGTTTTTTTAATACATCTTCGGTTAAGGGTGTGTTGATTTTTATCATATTAATACCGTTGAAAAACCCCACATTTGTCATGCTAAACCCTGTGCTGAACTTGTTTCAGTATCGTTTCAGCATCTCATTCACCGACGAGCGTTGAGACCCCGAAATAATCCTGAAACAAGTTCAGGAGACGGTTTTTGGGTGACACTGTTGAGATTTTTCAACAGCGTCAATATAATAAAACCGATTACAAATTAAGAATTACGGTTCTGTAAAGTAAAAAATGGTAGCCACAGAAT
>PEVQ01000009.1 GCA_002780205.1 Elusimicrobia bacterium CG06_land_8_20_14_3_00_38_11 | reverse complement strand
ATTTTCGTCTGCCTTTTTCAGACGAAATGTTTGATGCAGTTTTATCCTGCGGCACGCTTGAGCATGTGCCGGCCGCCGATGCCTCGCTTAAAGAGGTTCATAGGATTTTAAAAAACAACGGAAAATTTTTTATCTATATGCTTCCGAACAAGTTATCATATGCCGAATGGCGCGCCCGGAAAAGGGGTGTAAGCGTTCATCCCGTAAAATATGACAAAAAAAACATTTATGCGTTGCTTGAAAAATCGGGTTTCGGGGTCTTTAAAATAAAAAAGAAAAATCTGCTTCCAAAAAATCTCACGGGTCTACCAGGATTCATAAAAACAATTTATGGCAGTTTGTATTTTGTTATAAATCCTATTGACAGTTTTCTCTCAGAAATACCGCTGATAAACTGTTTCTGCGGAGTTTATGAAGTCATCGCGATAAAAATATGAAAATCGGCATTGATGCAAGGATGATAGAAAGTTCCGGCATCGGAACTTACATAAAAAATCTTGTTTGCTTGTTACCGAAAATAAGCAGAGATGAGTATGTTTTATTCGGTAGCAGAAGCAAACTGGAAAAATATAATTTGCCGGTTATAGAAGCCGATTTCCCGATTTATGGAGTCAAAGAGCAGATATTTTTCCCCAGGATAATTAAAAAAGAAAAACTTGATTTGTTCCACGCGACGCACTATACAATTCCCGTTATGTATTTTGGAAAAATGGTCGTAAGTGTGCATGACTTAATCCATCTTGTTTATCCGGAATATCTGTCTTCAAAACCGGCATATTATTATGCTAAATTTATGATGGCGTCTGCCTGCCGCAAGGCAAAAAAAATTATTACGATTTCAGAAAACACAAAAAAAGATATTATAAAATACTTTCATATTGAACCGTCAAAAATAGAGATTACGTATCCGGCAGTAAGCGATGATTTTAATCCTTCGCAGGCAAAATCTGAAATAATGAAAAAAAAATACGGGGAATATATTCTTTATGTCGGTGCTATCCGTCCGCATAAAAATATTTTACGGCTTTTAGATGCGTTTAACAAATTAAAAAAAGAAAAAAAAATAAAACATAAACTTATTCTGATAGGCAAGGGGAAAATTCCTTATATTTATGATGTCAGAAAAAAAATATCCGATTTTGCGCTCGCAAACGAAGTGCTGATAATGGAGGAAATAGAACAGGATAAACTCATTGATTTTTACTGCGGTGCGGATTTGTTCGTTTTCCCGTCATTATACGAAGGATTTGGTCTTCCTCCTCTGGAAGCAATGGCATGCGGATGTCCGGTGGTGTGTTCAAACAACTCGTCTTTGCCGGAGGTCGTCGGCGATGCGGGAATTATGGTTAACCCTTGCAGTGTTGATGAATTGACAGGTGCTATGTATAATGTTATTACAGACGATAATTTAAGAAATCAAATGATTGAAAAAGGGCTTCAACGAGCAAAACTTTTCTCCTGGAAAAAAACGGCGGAAGAAACTTTAAAAATCTACGAAGAGGTATTAAAATGAGGTCGCTTGTAATTATTCCAACTTATAACGAAAAAGAAAACATAGAAAAACTTGTCAGTCAAGTTTC
>PEVQ01000214.1 GCA_002780205.1 Elusimicrobia bacterium CG06_land_8_20_14_3_00_38_11 | reverse complement strand
AATTTCCTGTTATATGGTTTCAGGGTGCTTCTTGCAGCGGATGTGCCGTTTCGGTGCTTAATTCTTTAAGTCCGACGATAAAAAATGTTCTGCTTGACGAACTTGTCCCTGGAAAACACATAAATTTATTATTTATGCCGACGATAATGACGGCCTCCGGCAGTGTTGCATTGGATGTGGTAGTTGATGCAAAGATATCAAAAAAAGGGGAATACATACTCATAATTGAGGGCGCAATTCCTGAAAGCGAATTTGCCGAAGTCGGCGAAAAAACAATGGAAAGTTTCGTTGAAGAGTTGGCTAAGAATGCCTCTGCGATAATTTCTTTAGGCACCTGCTCTGCATTCGGCGGTATTCCGAAAGGGGTTCCCAATCCGACTAAATCAAAAAGCGTTGAAGAATTTTTAAAATTAAAAAATATAAAAAAACCCGTGATAAATATCCCCGGCTGTCCGCCTCATCCCGACTGGTTTACCGGAACGGTTGCCAACCTTTTATTGTTTGGAGTTCCTCAATTAGATGAACTTTCAAGACCAAAACTTTTTTACGGAAAACTTATTCACGAGAATTGTGAACGCAGACCGTATTTTGACAAAGGAAAATTTGCAAAAAAGTTTTCCGATGAAGGTTGTATGTATGAACTTGGATGTAAGGGTCCCTATACGCATGCTGATTGTCCGATAAGGAGTTGGAATTCCGGCGTCAACTGGTGCGTTCAAAATGGTTCTCCCTGTATCGGATGTTGCGAGCCCGAATTCCCTGACCTTGAATCAATGTATAAAAAGACAAAATGGAGTAATGAAAAATGACAAAAATTGTGATAGACCCGGTAACCAGAATTGAAGGGCACTTGAAAATTGAAGCAATCGTCGACGGTGGAATTGTAAAAGAAGCAAATTCATCAGGCACGCTTTTCAGAGGGCTTGAAATAATATTAAAAAACAGGGACCCGCGGGATGCTTCACAAATCACTCAAAGAATCTGCGGCGTTTGTCCGATTTGTCACGCGACCGCTTCCGCACTTGCCCTTGATTCTGCATTCGGTATTGCCGACAGAATTACGGATAACGGCCGCATAATAAGAAATTTAATACTTGGTTCAAATTTTATTCAATCGCACATTTTGCATTTTTATCATCTCGCCGCACTTGATTTTGTTAAATCGCCCGATATACCGCCGTTTATTCCGAGATACGAAGGTGATTACCGTCTTGATGAAAAAGAAAATACAGAACTGACGCAGCACTACTTGAAGGCGCTTGAAATCAGACGGAAAGCACACGAGATGCTTGCGCTCTTCGGCGGGAAAATGCCGCATAATGTCGGAATAATTGCCGGCGGTGTGACGGAAAAACCGACAACGGATAAAATTACAAATTTTCTGTGGCGGCTGAATGAATTGCGTGAATTTATTGACAATGTTTATATCCCCGATGTTATTGCGGTTGCTAAAAAATATTCCGACTATTTTCAAATCGGCAAGGGTTGCGGGAATTATCTTGCTTACGGCGTTTTTGATTTGGAAGGCAACGAAAAGAATTACCTTTCAAGAAAACGGCTTTTAAGAAGCGGAAGAACTTCAACAGATCTGACATATAAAACGGTTGATTCATCAAAGATTACTGAGGATGTAAAACACTCCTGGTATGATGATTCGCAAACGCACAAGCATCCGCTTGACTGCGAAACAATCCCGAAAAAAGATAAAAAAAACGGATATTCATGGATTAAATCACCGAGATACGAAGGCGGTGTTTATGAAGTAGGACCTCTTGCCAGAATTCTAATAAATTATATTTCCGGCGATGAACCGACTAAAAAACTTGTTGATAGCGTTCTTTCAGAATTCAATGCGCGACCGGATGTTCTGTTTTCTGTCCTCGGACGGCATGCAGCGAGAGCAATTGAGTCAAAACTTGTTGCCGATAATATGGCGGATTGGGTTTTGCAATTAAATCCGGAAGAACCCGTTTTTGTTGAATATCAGATGCCCGAAGAAGCGGAAGGTATGGGGTTAACAGAGGCTCCCCGCGGTGCACTGGGACATTGGCTCAAAATCAAAAATAAAAAGATTGAAAATTATCAGTGCGTTGTGCCGACAACTTGGAACGCATCTCCGAAGGATGATAAAGAACAGCCGGGACCAATTGAGCAGGCAATCGTCGGAACGAAAATCAAAGACGAAAAAAATCCTTTTGAAATAGTCCGGATTGTTCGTTCCTTTGACCCTTGTCTTGCCTGTGCGGTTCATCTGGTTGATTTAAGAGGAACTACAATTGGAAAATTCAAGGCGACCTAAAACTGCCGTTGTCGGTTTCGGAAATATTTTGATGGGCGACGAAGGTGTCGGTATACATGTTGTTAAGGAATTGCAGATGCAAAATGCAAAATGCAAGATACGAGATGTTGAATTTATTGACGGCGGAACATCAGCGCTTGATATCATTCTTTCACTAAAAGATATAGATAAACTTGTAGTTATTGACGCCGTAAAAAACGGCGGCATTCCCGGGGAAATTTATAAATTTCACAATTTTACAATCCCCTGCGAGGACAAGTTTTCACAATTCCAAAATAGCGGAATGCAGAAAACATCATTACACGATTTGAATTTGGTTGATGCCTTAAAAATTGCTGAAAAACTCGGCACTCTTCCAAAAGAGATTGTCTTTATCGGCGTTGAACCGAAAGAAATTGAGCCGAAGATGGGACTTTCAGAAGAACTTAAGACAAAAATTCCGGAAATTATAAAAACTGTTCTATGTGAGGTAAAACAATGATTGTCTCTCAGCAAAAACCGTTTGAAGAAATCCTGAAAATGCTTGAAAGCGAAAAAAGTATTTTCATAGTCGGATGTAACGGCTGTGCGGAGGTTTGTGAGACCGGCGGCGAGAAAGCGTGCAGTGAACTTAAAAAAAAACTTGAAGAGACAAAAATAAAAGTTAATGGTTGCACAACGGTTGATTTTATGTGCAACAAACTTTTGGTAGCATTAAAAATTTCAAGATATAAAGAAAAAATTGACAAAGTAGATTCAGTAATTGCTTTAACCTGCGGAATAGGAGTTCAGTCATTAGCATCAGTTGTTGATAAATATGTTCATCCTGCAAACAATACCGTTTCTCTCGGCGGTTTTCAAGGAACTTGGCCGTCGGCAGAAAGATGTGCCCAATGCGGCGAGTGCGTTTTGGATTTGACCGGCGGAATTTGTCCGATAACAAACTGTTCAAAATCTTTGCTGAACGGTTCCTGCGGCGGTGCAAAAAATGGAAAATGTGAAATTGACAAAGAACTTGACTGCGGCTGGGAAAATATTTACAACCGTCTTAAAAAACTTAACAAACTTGAAAATTTACAGAAGCAGGTAAAACTTCGCGACTATTCAAAAATGTTTCCAAAGGCAGAATTGAGAAAAACTACATTTTATGATGTGGAGAAATAATCGCTTGGAGAAGGTATGAAACTGACAGAACTGTTTCCAAAAAAATTTGTTGTCACTTCGGAAATCGGTCCGCCAAAGGGCTGGCAGATTGAGAAATGCTTAAATGAAGCGGAACATCTCAAAGGCAAAGTGGATGCTATGAACGTTACCGATAACCAGTCGTCGGTAATGCGATTCGGTTCTCTTGCAACCTGTCATTTTCTAAAAGACAGAGGGATGGAGCCCGTATTTCAGGTTGCCTGCCGTGACAGAAACAGGATTGCACTGCAGTCGGATATTTTATCCGCTGCGGCTTTCGGCATTGAAAATCTTCTCCTATTGACCGGCGACCATACAACTTTAGGCGACCATAAAGATGCAAAACCTGTTTTTGATTTAGATGCGGTCTCTCTGATTTATGCTGTGAAAAAACTTGAAGAAGGTGTTGACCTCGCCGGCAATAAACTTGATGGTGTTCCTCCGAAATTCTCAATAGGTGCTGTTGTGTCGCCCTGTTCAGACCCTGTTGAGCCGCAACTTATAAAAATGGAAAAAAAGGTAAAAACGGGGGCAGAATTTTTTCAAACGCAGGCGATTTATGAGGTAGAAAAATTCGTGAAGTTTATGGAGAAAGCAAAACAATTTGGTGTTCCTGTAATGGCAGGGATAGTAATTCTAAAATCGGTCGGAATGGCAAAATATATGAATGAAAATGTCGCCGGTGTTTATGTCCCGGACAATTTAATTGAAGAACTCAAAAAAGATAAAGAAAAAACAAAATCGGGTCAAACCGGAATTGAAATTGCTGCCCGCCTCATCAAAGAACTCAAGCCATATTGCCAGGGTATCCACATAATGCCGCTCGGCTGGGACGACAAAGTCCCGAAAATTCTTGAACTCGCAGGATTGTGATGTCTGAAAAATCTCGAAAATATCTGGAATCTTCCATAAAAAAATATTTAGACGACTTATCTTTTAAGCTGCCTGCGCCGGGCGGCGGGAGTGCTGCCGCTCTTACCTCATCCGTCGGTGTTGCCCTTCTTTCAATGGTCGCGAATTTTACGGTCGGTAAAAAAGGTTACGAATGGTTTCAGGATGAAATAAAAGATATTCTGAAAAAACTGTCAACCGCAGGAGAACAGTTACAAATTCTTATTGATGAAGACGTTGCTGCTTACTCAAAACTTTCGGATGCGTATAAAACTCCAAAAGAAGATGCTCTGAAAAATGGAAAAATCCAACAAGCGTTGAAAAATGCGTTATCTATTCCTGCAAGAATTTTTGAGATTTCAGTCGAAGCGATACCTTTAGCAGAGCGGCTTTCTGAAATCGGCAACAAAAATCTGATAAGTGATGTCGCCTGTGGGCTTTCAATACTTCATGCAGGAATTGAATCGGCAAAGTTCAATATTGATATAAATCTTAAATTTATGGACGATGTTGATTTTGTAAAAGAGATGAAAACAAAATATGAAAAAATAATGAAAGATGCTTTTGAGGAGATAGAAAAAATAATCAAAAAAACGGAGGTAAAACTGTGAGCGCGAAAATTATTGACGGAAACAAAATTGCAGAAGCGATAAAACAGTGGATAAAAGCAGAACTTGAAAAATTGAAAGAGAATCTCGTGCTTGTGGCGGTTCAGGTCGGAGAAAATCCTGCAAGCCGTGTCTATATAAAAAATCAAAAATCATCTTGCGAAGAAATTGGCATTCAATATAATCTTGTCCAATTTGACAGCAACATTTCGGAAGATAATTTAATTTCCGAGATAAAAAAATTGGGTCAGGACGAAAAAATCACCGGCATAATTTTACAGATGCCGTTGCCTAATCATATAAATTCAAGAAAAATCCAGATGTCAATTCCGGAAGAAAAAGATGTAGAAGGCGTCACACCCGCAAACCTCGGCAAACTTTTATATGCTGATGTCCAACCGACCGTTGCTCCCTGCACCGCGCTTTCTGTTATGGAGTGCATAAAATCAACGGGAGAAAATATCAAAGGCAAAGAAGCCGTAATAGTCGGACATAGCGAGATAGTGGGAAAACCGGTAACACTTATGCTTCTTTCTTCACTTTTGGACTCCGCTACACCCACGGTATGCCACATCGCAACAAAGGATTTGGCAATCCACACGAAGCGGGCAGAAATACTTATTGTTGCCGTCGGCAAACCGGGACTTATAAAAGGTGATATGATAAAAAAGGGAGCGATTGTAATAGATGTAGGAATAAACAGAATACAGATTAAGGATGAAAAAGGCGAGCCCGTGATTGACGACAAAACCGGCAAACCGAAAATGAAAACGGTCGGCGATGTTGTTTTTGATGAAGCAAAAGAGATAGCGGGTTACATAACTCCGGTGCCCGGCGGCGTCGGCGCTGTCACAACGGTTATGCTTATTAAGAATTTGGTTAATCTTTATAAATCCGAAAGTGCTTCTTGAAAATGCTCTGCAAAAAATTCATCCGGCGTCAGTGCGGCTGACGGTGAAAGTTTTGATTATGCAAGCGGGGTTGCCGTGGATGTAATTTCAGTAGGAACTCATTATTCATAAATGTTGCAAAAATAATTTAATAAAAAACATTACATTTCGGTAATGTCGTCATTTGTATCTGAAAACAACAGTTTAGATGCCGTGTCGCAAGTAGCGAAAAACAGCCGATTTACTCTTTGAAAATTTTATATAAATCTTGCAATTTTTAAGTTGTTCAATATATTTTCTGCGAAATTCTGAGATTGCTTTGAAGATGCGGGAAATAAAAGTTGTTCTTTGTTGTTGTAAGGTCTGACATTTAGTGAATTTCAAACCCGCTCGGAAAAACAAACAAGTTTGCTTTTCACCTGCTCGTTTGAAAATAAAAATTTGTTGATTTTATTTTGAAATGGTTGTATAATAACACTGTTGAAAAAAAGGCGGAGTGTTACGATGTTGAAAAAAACTGATATTATGCCGCAAAACTCGCAAAACAGTCAAAAATTCTTTTGTCAGGTTTTTTGCCATATCGTCGCGCAATATAGGGCATTTTCTGACTCTTCGCGGAATGTTGCGGCAGGGTCCAATTTCAGCCGCTTTACCGTCTGAAAAAGCGCTTTATGGAGGGGTCGCATAGTGGCCTAGTGCGGCGGTTTGCTAAACCGCTATACCGTTTAATCGCGGTATCGAGAGTTCAAATCTCTCCCCCTCCGAAAAAACGAAATGCCGACGGAGGAATAGGGGGAACAATAAAATTTTTCCCATTTTCGATGAAATTCCAATTTGTTCGTTTTTGCTCATTTTTGCTCACTTTTACCCTCATAGTTGGCACCTATTTGGCACCCAAATCTAATGGCAAAAGATATCCACAATAATATCGAAGAGCTACATACAGTGCCGGAAGAAGAAGTATTTCCTATTCCAGAAATAAATCCCTCCGGTAAGATGTTTTACATTTATTCAGATATATCAGATCAATCATAGAGTAGTATTTATTCTGGAATGGAAAATTCCGAAGATATCTGTACAATAAACCTCGCCTATGCAAACCTTGACGATTTCTCTGGTCCAGGAAATTTACTTGAACAAATCAATAACTTTAACACTATTGTTTTTAATCTATTTGACTCCGCTCTTTTTATTAAAAATACTTACTAAGGGGAGCATAAAATACTTTACATCCGTAAAGTACTTCGTCTGTCACCCTGAACTCGTTTCAGGGT
>PEVQ01000229.1:6937-7079 GCA_002780205.1 Elusimicrobia bacterium CG06_land_8_20_14_3_00_38_11 | reverse complement strand
TAACCCAACGAAAACAGTCCGTAAAGTAGCGTTGGGTTTTAACCCAACGAAAACAGTCCGTAAAGTAGTGTTGGGTTTTAACCCAACGAAAACATCGTCCCGATAAATCGGGACGCTACAATGGACGCTACAAAATTGTCAT
>PEVQ01000229.1:826-6913 GCA_002780205.1 Elusimicrobia bacterium CG06_land_8_20_14_3_00_38_11 | reverse complement strand
GGGTTTAGGGTGAAGGGTGTAGGGTGTAGAATAAAGTCACTTGCTTTTGCCAGTATACTTTTTACTATTGCCTATACCCTATACCTTATACCCTGCCTCTATTCCGCCGATTGGAGGGCATTCAAAAAAACGCCGGAAAGAACCGCGTTTGCCTACGAGCAGGCATATCCAAAACTGACTGCACGGTGGTCTTTTGAAACACAGGGTGGTATCGCTTCGTCGGTTGCTGTCTATAATGGTATAGTTTATTTTGGTTCAAGAAGCGGAAGTATCTATGCACTCAATGCAACAACCGGTGAAGAATTGTGGGATTATTCAACAAGCAATTGGATTGATTCTTCACCCTGTATCTATAACGGTAGGGTCTATGTAGCAAGTCGTGACGGTTACCTTTACTGTCTTGACGCTATTTCGGGCTTTAATGGTCCTCTATGGAGTTATCATACCGGCGGGAGTGATACTTCGTCACCTGTCGTTGTTGACGGAAAAGTGTATTGTGCAACAGGTCATCCGCAAAAATATGTTTATGTGCTTGATGCGAAGACAGGGTCATTATTGAAAAGTTATTCTACGGAAAAATATATTTATTCTTCACCCGCACTCAAAAATAATATGCTTTATATCGGTGCAACCGGCGGTAAGTTCTATTCACTTGATGCCCAAAATCTTTCAAAAAGTTGGGAGAATCAGACAATCGGCTCAATATATTTTGCAACTATGGCTTGCGGGGATAATGTGGTTTATGGCATACCGGGCGACGACGACAGAAAGGTCTATGCGTTTGATGTCTTTTCAGGAAATAAATTATGGGAGTCAGTTGAGTTGTCCACCTGGACAATATCAGCATATGTTTCGTCTATTGCTCTAAGTGATGACGATTTTGACGGCAATTTTGATGCGCTTTATGTTGCTTGCGGTTTCAAGCCGGTAAAACTTTATGCCATTGATTTACATAATAACGGTTCTATAAAATGGGAAACATTTATCGGCGATGCAACAATTGAAAGTTTTTTATCCTCGCCGGTGATTGTAAATGATATTGTTTATATCGGTTCTGGCGATGGTTATCTTTATGCTATCACAACTTCAACAGGCGGAGTTGTGGATAAATATTATCTCGGTTCATCAATAGTTGCAACACCCGCCGCCTCAAATGGTTGGGTCTACATCGGAACTTTAGACGGCAAAATGTGGGCATTCCAGGCAGAAAAAATTACTGCTGTTTCGGCACCTGAAGAAAACACAGAACTCAGCAGTGTTGCGGATATAAAGGGCTTTGCTATCAACCCGGAGTTTGAATCATATAAAGTTGAATACAGAAAAAATGCACCGGGCCATCTCTGGCAGCAGATTGGTGAAGATAAAACCTCGCAGGTTAACGGAAAAACACTGGTAAATTGGGACACAACCGATGTTGAAGAAGGGAGTTATCAATTACGACTAACCGTCAATAATTCAAATAGCAATAGAGCACTTGCTCTATACAGGGTTACACAGTCAACATCTGCTGTTATTTCAGCAGCAAATGGCGGGACATTGATTCATCCTGACGGGACAGAAGTATATTTTCCGCCGGGAGCGTTGAATGTTGACGATACTGTCACCATCAGAAAATTAAATTCCGGCGATTATTCTGATATTGGAATTGATTCCAATTTTCGTGCATCAAGTATCGTGTACGAATTTCTGCTTGGTAATCCTTCAGCCAATACCCCGTTCAATAAACTTGTTACTATAAAACTCAGGTATATTTTAGGCAATTTCGGGCTTGCTGTTAATACTAATGAAGAGAATTTGCGTGTTTGTTTTTGGGATACCGGTAAAAACAAATGGCGAATTGTTAATACATCAAAACCCCACTCTGATGAAAATCCTAAAAGGGTCTGGGCAGATGTAAGCCATTTTTCAATTTATCGTCTTATGGAGTTTGTTCCCGGAGGGCCGCTTCTTGAAAAAGATAAGGTTTACACATATCCGAATCCTGCAAAAGGAAATACCGTAACATTCAAGTTTTATCTATCTGATAAAGCGGATGTAGAAATTGATATCTACAATATCGCAGGTGAAAAAATTGCGCGACTTAAAAAAGAAGATAATCCCGCTGGAATTGTTTCAGAAATTATATGGGATATCTCTGATATAGCCAGCGGTGTGTATATCTATCGCATAGAAGCGAACTCGCAAACACAATCAAAAGCAATAACAGAAAAATTAGCAATAATACATTAGAAGTGGTTTTGTAGCGTCCCGATTTATCGGGACGAATATAATTGTAGCGTCCAGTTTTAACTGGACGATGATTCGTCCGACTTGGACGACGAAATTCCGTCCATCTAAAGATGGACATTGGTTAGTAAAGTAGTAGCGTTGGGTTTTAACCCAACGAATTTTTTGGGTTTTAACCCAACGAAAATAGCCCGTAAAGTAGCGTTGGGTTTTAACCCAACGAAAATATCGTCCATCTGAAGATGGACGCTACAAAATTGTCAAGAGGTGAATAAAATGAAAAAGACAAGGAAATTAAGGTTTTTGACTTTTCTATTTTCTATTTTCTATTTTCTATTTTCTGTCCTTTATGCTGCCAAAATTCATCCTGATGCCGGCTCTACATCTGCAACTTTTTTGAAAATAGGAGTTGGTGCGAGACCTATTGCGATGGGTGGTGCTTATTGTGCTATCTCCGACGATGTGTTTGGTTTATACTGGAACCCCGCCGGGATTATACAACTTGATAAAAAACAAATTGCAGGTATGCATAATGAATGGTTCCAGAGCATAAAATCCGATTATTTAGGTTATGTTCATCCATTAAATAAAAAAATATCTATTGCCGGTTCTGTTACAGGGCTCTATATGAAAAAAGACCTTGAAAGAAGAAGCGGACTCAATGAAGCAATCCCTGAAGAACCACTCACAGACCTGGAAGGAAAATTTGGTGCATATGATTTTGCAGGTTCAATCGGTTTTGCAAAAAGAATTTGGAATAACACCGCTTACGGCGTTATGTTCAAATATATCAGACAGGTGATAGATGTTGAAAAAGCAAATGGCGTTGCAGTTGATTTAGGCTCACTTTACCACTCTACCACTTTACCACTTTCTTTTGGTTTATCAGTCCAAAACATTGGTCCCAAAATAAAATTTATTGAAAAGGGTTATAATCTTCCCTTGAATTTCAAAACGGGCTGTGCCTATCGTCTTTTTAACGGCGATTTAACTCTTGCATTAGATGTGAATCAACCGATAGACAATTATGCAAAATTTTCCTTGGGTGCGGAGTACTGGATAAAAAAAATGCTTGCTCTAAGGGGTGGTTACACATATCGGCACAATGGCAATGAACTTGGTGCGTTAAGCGGTGTATCCGGCGGAGTCGGGATGAAAATAAAGGACTTTGGACTTGATTATGCATTTGTTCCGTTTGGTGATTTAGGTAACACTCACAGAGTTTCATTTTCTTTAAAATTCGGGAAACAAAAACCGAAAGAAACAATAAAAGAAAAAATTAGTTTTGGTCCTGCGATTCCTTTACCGCAGCCACCTATTCCAAAACCAGAAATAGAAAATAAAATCAAAAATATAGTCATTACGCCTGTAATTATCTCAGCGTCTCAAAGAATTTATAAGGCAAATCTGGACTTTAATGACGCAGATATAGTTGGAATGGAATTTTTGACAAATATGAGTAATAGTGAAGGGATAAAAATAGGGATTGAAAAATCAACAACATCGTTTATACCACAGTTCAGTGGGTCAGGTATTCCTTATCTATTTTTTGAGTTAAAACATAATCTGCCGCCGCTCTCACTGAAAATTCCGAAAATCACTGTGTCATTAAATAAAGGGATTTCTTTTAAATTTTACCAACTTATAGGTGAAAAATGGGAAAAAATAGATTTGAGAATTGAAAAAGAAATGGAAACATCTAATCTATTTTCATTAGAACCAAAAACTTTAACAAAATTTGCTATTGTAGAAGTAGAAGCGGATAATAGAGAATAGCAAAACCTTAATCTCTGGTTTTAGACCTGTAGCGTCCGTCTTTAGACGGACGATTTTTCGTCCAGATAAATCTGGACGCTACAATGTTGTAGCGTTGGGTTTTAAGTCAACGAAATTATATGAATAAAAATATTTTAGCACGGAACATTTTAATTTTTGAGCAAATTAAAAATATCTTAAAAGAATTCAAAAAAGAAAAAATTCCTGTAATATTATTGAAAGGTTCAGCACTTATTTCAACCGTTTATGACGACATCTCTTTGAGACCGATGGAGGATATTGATATTTTAGTAAAAAGGGATGACTTGAAAAAAGCAACTGCGTGTATGTTAGGCACCGGCTATCATCTGCAAACAACCGGTGAGTACGCATTTGCAAAAACTGGATGCAGTTGCGCTGTGGATATACACACAGATATTCTTCCCGGGTTAGATGTATGGAAAACGGCGATTGAACTGGACATTGACGGAATAAAAACATTTACACTTTCCGCCCAAGACCATATAATCTACATAATCTATCACTCAATGATTCATCATGGCACAATAAAAAATATCTGGCTTGAGGATGTAAAACGACTTATAACATATTACGGGATAAGCGAGGATAAATCCTCGCACTACGGTAGTGCGACCATTTATGGTCGCTACGGGATAAACTGGACTGATTTTGTAGAAAAAGTAAAACAATTTAACCTGAAAATACCTGTGTATCTGTTTATTATGAATTATTCGCGTGTATTCGTGTTAGATTCGCGATTATTCGCGTCTTTAAAACCATCAAATTTTATTGAAAATGTCTATCTCAATTTTTTTGAGGCAATAATTAAAAAAAAAGAAATTCGTGATACCGGCCATCTGATAAAATTTGTTGTCTCTACACATAAGTTTAAGTTTCTTATTGATTTTATTTTTCCAGAAAAAGAATTTTTGGAAAGAAGATACGGAATGAATTATATTTTAGCGCGGCTCTTAAGACCTTTTTCACTTATTCTTAAAACACTTGTAGTATTCATAATCTCGCTGAAACATTTATCCGCTGACTGAATCCGTGTGAATCTGTTTGTGGTGTCACAATGTAGCGTTGGGTTTTAACCCAACGAATCGTCCATCTAAAGATGGACGATACAAATGCACACTACGAAGCTTATGGTGTTACATAACAGCACGGGTGCTGCCAGTCCAACGGCTAATAATGTCCCAATGTTCCGTCCAGTTTTACCTTTTTTACAGCCAGATTAAATAGTATCAATCCTGCTGGTAAAAGTAAAATTGAGAATACAAAAAGAGCAAAAATATCACCGGATACACTTTCCACCCCGCTTCCCGTAAGTAAAATTTTCCTTAAACCATTGAGCGAGTAAGTAATCGGTAAAAGATATGATATTTTTTGTAATCCCGAAGGAAGGATTGCTATAGGAAAATAAACGCCGCCAAAAAGTTCCGAGATTCCGCAAAACAACCAGCCGACAGGGTCGCCCCGTTTAAGAAGCATTATACACGCCGCCGATATCAAGCCCAACCCGCTGAAAGAAATCACCGTCAAAAGTATCAAAATTATTGCGATATTTATGTTAACCAAATATATTTTTAATCCAAAAATAAACACACCAAACAAGAAATAAATAATTATCTCTATCGTTGCATAAAGAAACTGCCACAGTGATGAAAGAATAATTATTTTTGATGGACTTACAGGTGTTGCAAAAAGCATCTCGATAGTTCCTGTTAATTGTTCCTGCTGGAGGGCCGATGAGAATGCGGAAATACTTACACCGAGATACCTTGAAAATGCGAGCCCTATAATTACAAACGCAAAATAATCCGACCCGTATTGTAATAGATAAGGGGATGCTGATTTTCCAAAAAGTTGGGATAGAAAGTAAAATATGACAATATAGAAAAAAATATTGAGGAGCCGCAGAAGATAATTAAACCTGTAACTCTTTTCTATTAAAAAATCCCGTTTTATAAATGCTGTTATCAGTTGCATATAGGAAAAAATTGTAGACAAATTGTAGCGTCCCGATTTATCGGGACGAATATAGTTGTAGCGTCCAGTTTTAACTGGACGATGATTCGTCTG
>PEVQ01000229.1:605-747 GCA_002780205.1 Elusimicrobia bacterium CG06_land_8_20_14_3_00_38_11 | reverse complement strand
TTGCACAATTTCATCACACAGGTTTTTTAGTTCATCAATATTATGCGACACAATAATTGCCGTCTTATTTTCTTGTTTTATTTTTGACTTAATAAAATCAAAAATTTCCAAAGAGGTATTTGTATCAAGCGATTTTGTCGGT
>PEVQ01000229.1:0-588 GCA_002780205.1 Elusimicrobia bacterium CG06_land_8_20_14_3_00_38_11 | reverse complement strand
AGACGGCGTATGAAGTAATGCACGGATAATTTGAAATTTCTGTTTTGTTCCCGACGAATAATTTGCATATTTAATGTTAGCAGTATCAGTCAGATTAAAGTGGGATAAAAGATAATCAATTTTTACTTTTAAGTTATCAACCTTGTATAAAGAACCAAAAAACTCTAGATTTTGCCTACCTGTCAGTTGAAAATAAAAAGACCGTTCATCAGAAGGAACAAAACCAATCAAATGTTTTTCATAATTAACATCTTGTCCGAAGATTTCTACAGTTCCTTCATCAGGAAGAATTAACCCTGAAATTATTTTAAGCAAAGTTGTCTTGCCGCATCCGTTGGACCCTGTTAATCCAAGCATATAACCACTTTTAATTGACAGATTAATTTTGTTAAGGACGCTGTGGTTGTTAAAGTATTTTGACAAATTTGTTATTTTGACAGGGACCATAATTACTAAGGGGAGCATAAAATACTTTACATCCGTAAAGTACTTCGTCTGTCACCCTGAACTCGTTCCAGGGTCTATAGATGCTGAATCAAGTTCAGCATGACACCATCTTCCATGTAAAGTATATTCCGCTCTTGTTAG
>PEVQ01000261.1 GCA_002780205.1 Elusimicrobia bacterium CG06_land_8_20_14_3_00_38_11 | reverse complement strand
CTGGATGTGTATAATGGTCTGTCCGTTTGCTGCAATTTCTCGTCAAACAAAACTCGCTTTGAAATGTGATTTGTGCAAAGACAGGACTGAGGGACCGGTATGTGTTATTTCCTGTCCGACAAAATCGCTGGTGATTAAAGAGGTGCAAAAATGAACTATGTGATAATTGGTGCGAGTGCCGCCGGTATCTCTGCGATAGAGTCAATAAGAGAAACGGATAAAAATGGTAAAATAACTATTGTGTCGGACGAGGATTATCCGATTTATTCAAGATGCCTTCTCTCTTATTATCTTGCAGGAACAATTTCTGAGGAAAAATTGAAATACAGGGATGACGATTTTTATAAGAAGAATAATGTCAATGCAATTCTCGGCAAAAAGGTTGAATTGGTCTTACCGGATAAGAAAGTCAAACTTTCAGACAGCACCATTGTTCCATTTGATAAACTTTTAATTGCAACCGGCTCGCGTTCAAAGACGGAAAAAATTCCCGGCGTTCAGTTAGAAGGCGTGCTTGGCTTAAGAAATATTGAAGATGCGAAAAAAATTGAAGTACGACTAGATAAAACAAAAACAGCAGTTATGCTCGGTGGCGGACTTATCGGGCTTCGTGCTGCATATGCATTACACAAAAGAGGTGTAAAAGTAACAGTTGTTGTCAAATCAAAACATGTTCTTTCCCAGATACTTGATGAAGAAGGCGCTTCTTTTATTCAGAAGGAAATGGAAAAACAGGGGATTAAAATTCTTACCGGTTTATCCGCAACAGAGATAGTCGGCAATAAAGATGTTAACGGAGTTGTGCTTGAAAATGGCGAAAAAATTGACTGCGAAATTGTTGTTATAGGCAAAGGTGTTCAGGCAAACACAGAACTTGTAAAAGGCACTGATATAAAAACCGAACGGGGAATTATTGTTGATGATGAACTGAAGACAACCGTTTCCGATATTTATTCCGCAGGTGATGTTGCCCAGACATCCGATTTGATTACGGGTGAAAAAACAATAAATGCTCTGTGGCCCAATGCCGTTATTCAGGGAAAAATTGCAGGACTCAATATGGCGGGGAAAAATATAAAATATGATGGTTCTCTGGCAATGAATTCGGTTGAGTTTTTCGGACTTCCGACAATTTCATATGGTATTACAAAACCAAAAGGCGAGGGGTATGAGTTCATTGTCAAAAAAAAATACAAAAAATTTGTACTTAAAAATAACAAGATTGTCGGATTTGTGCTTGTAGGTGATATTGATAATGCCGGCGTCTACGGCTCACTTTTAAGAAAAAAAATTGATATATCGTCGGTAAAAAATAAACTTTTAGAAAACAATTTCAATTTTGCCAAAATTTTGCCGTTGATTAAAGAGCATAAAGACAAATTTTTTGAAAAAGAATATGATGAGGTTTTTGCGGAGCAGATAAATGCGGTCAAAAGATAGAAAAATTGATTATTCATTAAAACTTATGTAGAGAAGTTTTAGGGCTTTCTGCTTTTCATTTCG
>PEVQ01000279.1 GCA_002780205.1 Elusimicrobia bacterium CG06_land_8_20_14_3_00_38_11 | reverse complement strand
GTCCCAGGCGGTACGGCCGTTTTGTGTCGTATAGTCAACTTCCTTTACCAGTTCGCCGGTTATTCCATATATCTTTATCCTGAAAAATGCGGGAAAACACAGTTTTTTAATACAATAAAATGTTGAATTCCCGACTGAAAAAATGTATAATAATAACGAAAAATTACTTCTGATAAAACCTTCACTAATAGTGAAACTTCTATCATATGGGAAAAGGGATACAAAAAATTCATTTTACCTTCGGAGAAAAGGGCTTAACATTTCTTGCTGGATTCCCAGTAATTCATCAATTTGCAAAATCACTGCAACTCAAGTATTTCTTCCAGCGGTATTTAAACCTTTCCCATCGCAACACTTACTTCTATTGGTCAGACCTTCTTTTGTCCCATTTTTACTATACCATTGCCGGCATAGAGCGATTGGACCATTTAACTTCAATGAAAAACAACGGTCTGATTCCGGAATTAACCGGGCTTCCCAAATTACCTGGCACCAGAGCAATGCGGGACTTCATTTTGAATATGACTCAAAAAGACTTGACTCAAATAGAAAGAGCACACGATATAATCAGACAAAAAATATTTCAGTATCCGCACACATTAACTTCCGCCACTCTGGATTTCGATTCAAGTATTCTGACAGTTTACGGGAATCAGGAACTTGCAGAAGTTGGCTACAACCCTTTCAAACATGGCAGAAAATCATATCATCCTGTGTTCGGTTTCGAGAGTCATATCAGAATCAGTCTCAATGGAGAACTTCGACCAGGAAAAAAGACAAACAAGAAAGAAGTTATCCCGTTCATAGAAACCGCATTACAAAAAATACCTTCAACAATTGCAATATCAAGGACTCGTGCCAGAGCAGATGCCGGTTTCTATTGCTGGCCGACAGTCAAGTTTTTAGACGGAAACGGTTACGGTTTTGTAATAGTCGCTCAAGTAACCAATCCCATAAAAATGCAGTTGACAGGTCTAAAATATCATATTTTCAATCATCAACTGAAATTAGCAGTTGCAGAATTCCGGTATCAACCGCACGGCTGGAAAAAAGAATATCGTTTTGTAGTTATGCGGTATCAACTGCCACCGAAACCAGAAATTAGTCAGCGGACACTGTTAAAAATAGAGCGTTACGAATACCATGTGTTTGTGACAAATCTGGATTTAGAACCGGAACATGTCTGGTATTTTTACAGCGACCGTGCAGCAGTGGAAACATACGGTATCAAAGAACTAAAACTGGATTTTTTCATGAGCAAAATTCCGACCAGAAAATTTCTGGCAAATCAAGTGCATTTGAAACTACTGCTTCTGGATTACGATTTGTTCCGTTGGTTCCAGATGTTATGTTTACCGGAACATTTTCAATCCAAAACACTGAAATGGATACGACGAAATATTTTAGTTGCACCGGGAAAATTCACTACACCCGGTCACAAAAATATATTGAAATTTCAAAAAAATCATCCAAACGAAAAACTGTTAAAACAGATATATCGCAACGCACAAAAAGTAAGGTCGTTGCTAAAATAGGTCAATTTGCATATGACCACTGCGGGTGCTCCGACGAGCTCACTGTAAAAAATAGCTCTTTCCCGCATTTTTCAGGTTTATGCTTATATATCGCACTATTCCCTCTATTATTTTATTCGTTTTTACAACAACCATATATTTCAATAACTTCTTTTCTACAAAATCAAAA
>PEVQ01000255.1 GCA_002780205.1 Elusimicrobia bacterium CG06_land_8_20_14_3_00_38_11 | reverse complement strand
TTGTCAACAAATTTTTTCATACTTCTGGATATCATATTTTTTCTGTCATTGGCGTGGAGTATTTTTGACACATACTTATTATGGAAAATGTCTGTAAAATGAATAACGCAGATGTCCGCAGATAAAAGGAAACGCAGATAACTGCAGATTTATCATATCAGCGGCAATCCGCGTCGTAGGGGCGAATTTATTCGCCCTCAAATCAGCGGTCATCAGCGATTAGGGGGTAAAATGTTTGAAACATTAGATTTTTTTCAATTAGTTTCTAAGGGCGGTTACACAATTATTGTTTTGATAATATGTTCCATAATTTCCGTTGCGGTCGCCGTTGAAAAGTTTATTGTTCTGTCAAAAATGAAAAACATGTCAAAAAAGGAAATTGACGAAATAAAAATTGCCATCGTCGCCGCCGATATAAAAACTGCTTCGGAAATTTCTCAAAAAAGCAAAACATTTTTAGGAGATGTCTTGGCGGAAGGGCTTAAAAATAAAAACGGTCTTGCCGTTAAAGAATCCGTTTTGAGAAAAATTTCGCAAAAGGTTTTTTCTCTTGAAAAATATCTCTCTGCCGTCGGAACAATCGGCGCCATTACGCCTTTTATCGGACTTCTGGGAACCGTTGTGGGTATTATGCGCGCTTTTCATGATTTGGGAAAATACGGAGTCGGGAATCCTTCAATCGTTTCCGCCGGGATTGCCGAGGCACTTGTAGCAACAGCCGCTGGTCTTTTAGTCGCGATTCCGTCAGTTATACTTTACAATTATTTTTCAAAAAGAATAAACCGCATGGCTTCTGATGTGGAGAATACGGCTTTTGAGATTTTAAATCCATTAATTTATGGAATCTTGCCACAGATTAACACAGATTAACACAGAAAAAGCTTCAATGAAGTTCTGTGAAATTCTGTGGCAAATATTTTTAATTTATGGCAATATCAGATAAGAATTCAAGAAAGATAATGTCGGAGATAAATATCACGCCTTTTACGGATGTGGTGCTTGTGCTTTTAATTATTTTTATGGTGACGACTCCTTTGATTATGCAGGCGGGAATTCCGGTAAAACTTCCCAAAACCCAAACCGTAAGCGATGTCTCGGAAGCAGGACTTACCATTACGCTGACATCGGACGGCAAAATGTATTTTAATGATGTTGAGATAAATAAAAATCATCTTGAAAATTCGCTGAAAAACCGACTTCTGAACGACCCGAATTTGCTTGTGATAATAAAAGCGGATACGCGCACTTACCACGGCGATGTCGTCGAAATTCTTGATATGGCGAAAACATTAGGAGTAAAGCGTCTGGCGATTGCCACCGAAGCCAAAACGCAATCACGAATAAAGACACACGAATAGGGGCAAACATTACGAACAAGACACGAATAACTGCAAGGTTTTATTCGTGAACATTCGTGATAGCATTCGTGATGTGTTATTCGTGATAGGAGGAGCGAAGCGACTGTGAAAATTCTTGTCGTTGATGATGATGCTGAAATAAGGGAGTTATTGAAAATTTTTTTAGAATCCAACGGTCACACTGTCGTTTTAATAGACAAAGGTGCGCCGGTGATTAAGACGGTTCTTAATGAAACATTCGCGCTGGTTCTGTTGGATGTAAATCTGCCCGACATAAACGGTATTGAACTGCTTGAAAAAATTCACAAGGTTGATGCGGAACTTCCGGTTGTTATGATAACCGCCTTCAAGGATGCCGAAAAAGTTATTACCGCTTTTCGTGCCGGTGCGGTTGACTGCCTGTTAAAACCGCTCAATTTTGAATATCTGAAAACAAGCGTACTTAACCGTGCAAGAAGATAAAAAGATGTCAGGGTTTAACCCGACTTCAGTCGGATTGACTAAACCTATTGTAGCCCCCGACTTGTAGCACCCGATTTTAATCGGGTGGGGGTGAGCGGAGCGAAAGGTAATATCACGAGAGCGATATCCAAGATAAGAGTTAAATATACCAAGGAAAAACCGCTGAGATTTCTGACGCATCTTGAAGTTGTGTCGGCAATTCGCCAGGCAGTTCGCCGTGCTTCTTTGCCGGTATGCATCTCTTCCGGGTTTAGCCCCCAGCCGAAGATATCGTTCGGTCCTCCTCTTGCCGTCGGTTACACTTCAAACTGTGAAATTTTTGATATGGAAATGTTTCGCAGGATTGGAGCAGATGAAGTTGAAAAAGCCCTGTCTTCAAGTATGCCGCCCGCTCTCGGCATTATATCCGCGTCGTCCGTTCCGGTTATTTCCAAATCCGTTGATTTGCTTGTAAATGTCGCAAAATATTCTGTTCCCGTTGGAATTTCTGTTTCTATCGCCGAACAAAAAATAAAAGATTTTTTTTCGGCAAAAGAGTTTTTAATAGAAAGGATTACGGATAAAAGCAGAAGAATTATTGATATCAGACCGCTGATGGTTTATATGAAACATTCCGACGGTAAAATTGAAATGCTTTTGAGGTTCGGTCCACAAAAAACCGCCAAACCGGATGTAATAATTCAAAAAGTTTTTGGTTTATCCGACGATGAAAAATTCGGGTTATTAATAAACCGTGATGAATTTTTTTGCGAGACGGCAAACGGAGAATTGAGGGAAATATGAAAGAAATTTTAGCGAATTGTACTGAGGATGAAATAAGGGTTGCCATTGTTGAGGACGGACATCTTACCGATTTTTTTATAGAGCGTCTCGGCGAGGAAAATGTAGTCGGCAATATCTACAAAAGTAAAGTCGTATCGGTTCTTAACGGTATTCAGGCGGCTTTCGTCAATATCGGTGTTTCAAAAAACGGTTATCTTCCATTTTCGGAATTAACCATAGATAAAGCCGACTTAAACAAAACAAAATTTGCGCTTGTGCAGGTAACAAAAGGGCCGATGGGAACGAAGGGCTCAAAACTTACCCAGCAGGTTTCACTTCCCGGGCATTATCTGGTATACATACCGAGTTCTCTTCACATAGGCGTTTCCAAAAATATTACCGACGAGAAAGAACGCTTCCGGCTGAAATCAATAATAGAAGAAATCAAACCGTCAACCGGCGGGTTCATAATAAGAAGCGAAGGCGCGGGAAAAGAAAAAGATGTTTTCAAAAGGGAGATAAAATATCTGGCTCGCCTTTGGGAAATAATAAATAAAAAATTTGAGACCGCCGCCGGCGTTGCACTTTTGCACAGGGATTTGGGGCTGGTTTTTAAGACGGTGAGGGATTATCTCAACGAGGATGTGTCCGCATTTTTTATCGATTCAAAAGACGAATATGAGGATACGCTGAATTTTGTAGAGATGGTTTCGCCTAAATTCAAGGGAAAAATTCATCTTTATAAAGGCAAGGTCCCGATTTTTGAAATGAACCCTGACTCTGCGTGCAGAAGCGGGATGAACAATATAGAACAGCAAATCACAAATATACAAAAACAGAAAATCAGATTACCGTCGGGTGGATACATAATAATTCAGGAAGCGGAAACGCTCTGCGCTATTGATGTCAACAGCGGAAAATTCACAAAAGCCGGCTCATTGGATGAAATAATTTTAAGAACCAATATGGAAGCGCTTTATGAAATAGCGGCGCAGTTGCGTTTAAGAAATATCGGCGGCATTATCGTTATTGACTTGATTGACATGCACCGCTCTTCCGACAGAAAAAAGGTGTTCAAACTTCTGCTTGAACTGGTAAGAAAAGATAAAGCAAAAACTGAGGTTTTACCCGTTACCAAACTCGGACTTATTGAAATGACCCGTCAGCGTAAAACGGAGAGCATGGTTAATTTTCTCTCGGAAACCTGTCCTTATTGCGAGGGCAGCGGGCAGGTATTATCAAGGGAGACGATGGCTATAAAAATCAAAAGAGAGATATTAAAACTTGTCACCCGCGGCGGTGAATCACCGGTCCGCCTGATAGTCCATCCGGATATTGCCGAAATTTTTGACGAACAATACACTAAAAAAATAGAAAACAGAATAAACAGAAAAATAGTTATTGAGGCAAACTCACAGGTTCATCGCGAGGATTACAGGATAATACTTGGGAATTAGGGACGGAGGGACAGAAGGACAGAGGGACGGAAGTTTTAACTCGTTACTCGTGGCTCGTTCCTGATGTTATTTATGACGCCCGAAGCAAAAAGAAAAACATCGCATTGGTTTATACTTTTGGTTCCGTTTTTTTATATTTTTTTTCTTTCCAGAGAAATGATACTTTTAATTCTGGCGATTGTGATGTCAATAGTTATAGTTTTTGAGTTATTGCGTCTGAAAAATGAAAAATTGAACCAAAAATTACTGAAATTTTTTGACGGAGTGTATCGCGAAACCGAAGCAAAAAATGTTTCAACGCTTATTTTCACTTTGTCAGGTATATTTTTTACAGTGTTTTTTTTTGAAAAAGAAATTGCCTTACTTGCCATATTTTTTCTTACATTCGGCGACGGTTTTGCCGCCCTTGTCGGCGAGAAATACGGAAAACATAAAATTTTCGGGAAAAAAAGCTGGGTGGGAGTTATCACGAATCTTTTAACCTGCCTTGCCGTCGGACTGATATTTTCGCATTTTTATCCGATAAAATTTTCGCAGATTTTTTTCGGCTCCCTCGCCGCAACAGTTATAGAAATCCTTCCCGTGAAAGATAATTTGTTAATCCCGGTTGTTTCCGCTTATGTAATGACTTTGATGTTGTAGCAGGGGGATTGTTATCCAACGATACAAATTGTAGGGCAGGGCTTCATCCCTGCAACTCTGTTTTTTCTTTTGTAGCAGCAGACCATTGGTCTGCTTTTTCATTATACCATTGCGAGCACCCGAAAAGGGTGCGCGGCAATCTTAATGTAGCCCCCGAATTTATTCGGGGGTGAGCGGAAGCGAATAGTGAAAATTTCAAGTCAGGCACAAAGGATTTGTTATGACAATTATCTAAAACGCCGTATTATTTCTTTTTCATAAAAGTATGATGTAAATCGGCTTTTTCCGCAAGTTTATCCTGCGTAAAACCTCTCTTGTGTCTGAATTCCTTAATCCTCAAACCGATAATTTTCCGCAAATAGTCCATTAAACATCCCGTAATAAATTATAGTATATCTTTCGCCCGTTCATTAGACAATAGCCGAAAAGTCATAATTACTTGACAAATAGGGCAAATTATGTTATACTAATTTTGCATAATCCAGTTGGTAGCCGATAAGGAATTGAGTTTTGAGACCATCAAGAATGTATAAGCCAGAGATGCTACATTCCAGTGACGGTTAATTGCTTTGAAGCAGTAGGTGTAAAAACCCTTTTTCTTACCGTGTGGATTAGGCACCGTTACCCAACGGAGTTTATCGCTGGGGATGGATTTTTCTTGGGTATCCTTTTTTGAGACGGAAAAGTCGCTCAAAAAAGCCCAAAAATTAACAAAGTACTAATAATAATGTATGAGACTATCAGAAATAATAAAAAAATTTCCGAAAGCGAATATTCTTATTATTGGCGATCTAATTCTTGACAGATTCATTCGCGGTGAATCAAAAAGAATTTCTCCGGAAGCGCCTGTTCCCGTGGTTGAGGTCAAGGGTGAAACATATAATTTGGGCGGTGCGGGGAATGTTGCCAATAACATAATTTCACTTGGCGGTAGCGTTTCGGTTGCCGGGCGTATCGGCGATGATTATGCTGCGGAAATTTTATTAAAAGAACTTAATAAAAAAAACATTGATACAGGCGGACTTTTCGCGGACAAGGCAATAAAAACATCAATTAAAACCCGTGTTATAGCGGGCCACCAGCAGATTGTAAGATTTGACAAAGAGACGGTATGTGAACTTTCCCCGTTAGTGACGGGAAAAATTATACAATTCATAAATAAAAAGATACCCGTGTCTGATGCCGTTTTAATATCGGATTATGGCAAGGGTGTTGTAACGCAAAAATTAATATCTGAAATTATGCGGTTAACTAAAAAATATAAAAAACTGGTTACTGTTGACCCAAAAATTGAAAATTTTTCAAGGTATAAATTTGTTGATTGTCTGACTCCCAATCTGAACGAAGCGATGGATGGAATGGGTGTTCACAAATTAAAAAATGAAAATGATTTTAAGAATCTAGGTAAAAAAATACTAAAAAAACTTAAATGTCGTTCCGTTTTAATCACTCAGGGTGAGAACGGAATGACGCTTTTTGAAAAAGAAAAAATCACCCATATACCGACAATGGCAAAAGAAGTCTTTGATGTAACCGGCGCAGGCGATACAGTAATTGCCGTTTTAACACTTGCTTTATCCTGCGGGGCTTCGTTGCTGGAAGCATCAAAAATTGCAAATTATGCCGCCGGCATTGTGGTCGGAAAATTAGGTACTGCTACTGTTTCAAAAGAAGAGTTAAAAGAGTCACTTTCTCATTTAGCTAAATGAGAAAATGAGAAAATGAAGATTATTGGCATTATTCCCGTTCGTTATGGTTCAATTCGTTTCCCTGGTAAACCACTCGTCAAAATAAAAGATAAACCGATGATGCAATGGGTTTATGAAGCAGCTTCTAAATCAAAATTTTTGGACGAAGTCATTGTTGCCACCGACGATAAAAAGATTTTTAATTGCGCCGAAACATTTGGTGCCAAAGTTGTTATGACTCCTGAATGCAATAGCGGCACTGACCGTCTCGCATTTGTCGTAAAAAAAATTAATTGCGATATTATCGTAAATATACAGGGTGATGAACCGCTGATAAAACCGAAAATTATTGATGCTGCTATCAAGCCGCTTATAAAAAATAAAAGCATTCAGGTCGCCACCGTTGCGACGGATTTTGAAAATGGAAAGGGAAAAGCCAATCCGAATAATGTCAAGGTAATTTTGAATAAGAATAATTTTGCGATTTATTTTTCACGGCTGCCGTTGCCGAATTCATTAAAACATATAGGATTATATGTCTATAAAAAAAATTTTTTATTAAAATTTGCTCAGATGAAACAGACGCCGCTTGAATTAGCGGAGAAACTTGAACAACTGCGTATTTTAGAAAACGGCTATAAAATTTATGTTGTAAAAACAAAATACAAAACGATTGGGGTTGATACTAAGAGTGATTTAGAAAAGGTAAAAAAATGGTTGTCGCTCGGCAGCAAATTTTCCAGACACGCTCGGGCAACCACCCTGTTGCCCTCGCTCTGTTCGTCGCTCTTGAAAGCGTAGTCGCTCCTCAAGGGTCTGGAGAAATTTCTGCCTCGCTCCGGGTAAGTTAAGGTAAAAAAATGGTTAAAGAGATAAAAATCGGAAATATTGAAATCGGCGGGAAAAACCCGATGGTGTTAATTGCAGGACCCTGCGTAATTGAAAACGAAAAAATGGTT
>PEVQ01000118.1 GCA_002780205.1 Elusimicrobia bacterium CG06_land_8_20_14_3_00_38_11 | reverse complement strand
GTGAATTTTTACACATCAATAAAAGCAATTAAAAATAACACGAAGTGTCATGCTGAGTGAAACGAAGCATCTCGTTTTTAACGACGAGTTCCTTCGGACTTCGTCCTCAGGATGACACCTTCGGTATCACTTTTCCCTTCGGCTCAGAATGACGTCAATTTTTCATTTTTAACTTTTAATTTTTAATTGCCTTTATCAATATTCCCAGTTCATCCCGACGAAATAGTTTGATGTGTTGTAATTATACCTGTAATTCGCCTCGTATCTGTTATTTGACGATGAGTCCCTGTAATTGCCGGCAGTTTTTAGTGAAAGCGCTTTGTAAACAGGGACAATCAAAGAAATACCTGTCGTGTTCGTCGTCTGACTGATTTCGGATGTTTTATAGTTTCCTTCTTCATCCTGCGAGGGACGGCGGCTGTATTTTCTGTAAGCGATGTCCCACCAGAGATTTAATCTGGAGTTATTTTTTAGATTAAATGTTAATGACGGCGTTACATTGTCCTGGATAAAATCGTAATAATTTGAGTTATACCGCGTCCTGTTGGCATCGTAAGAGTTTTGGTTTGAATTGTAATACTGGACGGAATTATACAGCGCCGCCGTAATTTTCGGCAGATTTTTCGCCACCCCCAATGTAAGCAGGTGGACTAAATCGTTCCTTTTTTTAGAGGAAAAACTTCCGTCTGATTTTACGAGCGTCTGGTCTTTGAAATTTTTGTACGAAATGTCATAAGAAATTTTTCCGATGGTGGTTTCATTAAACGAATGCAGTGCTTCAACAAAAAGTTCGTGGGTTGAGTAATCCAAAACATCCTCGCCGGCGTTTTCGGAAATTTCAGTAAAGGTCGCGGTGTCAATTACAACGGCTGACTGCGAAACAAGCGAGGAATAATTGGGATAACTCATTGTATAAAAATCATAACCGACCCGAACATCTGTTCGGCCCCGAACACTTGTTCGGCCCCCGAACACTTGTTCGGCTTCAATTCCTCCGACGAGACGATTGTAATCAAAAAGTCCGTCACCGAGTTTTTCGTCCTTCGTCTCGGCAAGATATTCAAGTTTGTAGCCGGCTTTTACTTTTCCTTTGAATGTGTCGGAAAATTTGCGGGTAAATTTTAGAGTAAGCGAGTTGTCCAAAACCTCGCGGGTTAATGTGCCGCCGCCGACAAGTTCTCTGACATCTTTTGTGTTGGAATAAATCCCCTGATAAATCGGAAGCAACGCGGTATCTTCTGAAAAATTGATAACCGGCGCAAAAAATATGTCGGCATTGCCTGCGAATGAATCCTTGTCTCCTTCAAGAAAATACTGCCCGCCCAAAATTGAAATGTTTGCGACGGGAGTGATTTTAACTTCAGCGTAAAGATAGTGGATAAGTGGATAAGTGAATAAGTGAATAAGTAGAAGCAATGGTATAACTAACCACTTAACCACATAATCACCTAACCACTTATTTAAGTATTTTGACATAACTAAAAACCTCCAGTCGGGATTAAGGATTAAGTCGCTCAAATCAGTTACTAACAAGAGCGGAATATACTTTACATGGAAGATG
>PEVQ01000007.1 GCA_002780205.1 Elusimicrobia bacterium CG06_land_8_20_14_3_00_38_11 | reverse complement strand
TTTGATTTTTTTATTACTTAATTTATTTTTTTTGCAATCACTTAAAAAACGTTCTGCAATAAAAATAAGAAAATTACCGTCTCCACAGGCGGGGGCTACAATTTTTTTCGCAAAAATATTTTTTTTATACCCAATCCTATCTAATATCAAATTAACAATCCAAGCAGGAGTATAAACAACCCCGTTTGCTTTTTTTTCTGTTATTTTCATATACAACGGTAAATTTTCTATTTTTTTAATTGACATAATAGTTATTCTACAAACCTTTCTCTAAATATTTCGCATATAGATTGTACGAAATTAGAAGGTCTTAAATCTTTATTAATTTTGTTTTCTAATATTTTTATTCCGTTTTTTGTTTTCCTAAAGTAAATTAAAGATATTCTCTCATATTTATGTAAATGATTATACATATCTTCACGGTTGGTAACTCTTAACAGTTTTCTTTGCACTTTTTCTAACGGAAAATTTTCATTGTTTCCTAAACTTTTATCTGGACAGACAATTATATACCCTACTACTAATTTAGGATAAGCAGCATGAAAATTTTCAGCATCATGAAATATACTATCCCATCTAAAATTTCTAAATGCTGTTAAAATAGATGTTACTTGAATTATTATCATAGGACCATTATATGCATGGAAAAACAGTATATCGGCTTCCTTTTTCTCGCGTCCATTGACACCCTTTGCTTTTAATTTAAAATTGTAATGCTTTTTTATTAGTGATTTTTCTTTGCACAAATTTAAAATATTCTCTATTTCATTTTTACATATTTCACTAATATTGTTACTTATTATTCCACGAGTAACGAAACTCTTTTTTTCTTTCTGGTTCATACCCATGTATTCATTAATTAATGAGTATAGTTTATTTTCTATTTTTTTAACTGACATAATGCTCTCACTTTTTCAATAAATGTTTCAACTGAAAATTCGTTTTGTAACATTTTTATAGTGTCCTCTTTCAATCCTAATTTTGTTAAATCAGTAAAATATGGTTCTGCATTATCGTCAAAATCAACTACTGCTATACCTAATAGATCTGGTTTATGCGGAAAATCTAAATCCTTAAATAGTTCAACATATTTTTTGATTTGATGTTCTGACAATGTTTCAATTTTCTTTAACTTCCCTCTTTTATTACCACCCGCCTTATCATAGTAAGGTGCATAACCTCGCAATACCAAAAAATGAACGAAACCGACTCCAACTCTTCTTATGTTTGCTGTTTCGCCGAGCAAATTTTCAAAATAATTATTAGAGTTTTGAGCATAATTTGATGTAACAAATTTAAAACTTAAAGTTACAATGGGTTTGGAGCTGAAAAAAACCGTAATATCAACAGTTTTAGGATAATATTTCCCTTCTATCACATATTCGCCATCATTACCTAAACTTTTTACTGAATAACTTTTATCAAGTCCCAAAATAATTTCTTTCGCAAACCAAGAATGTATTGCAATCAATTTTTTACTACTTCTCGCTCCATAAATATTATATGCTTTATAAGTTGCTTTTAGAGCATTCAGAAAATTATCTTTTAAGTTATTAGCCATATTATTTTAATGCCATTTTTTGGTTTGACCTTTGGAAAAAACTGTGTCAACAATCCCGCAGATGATTGTGCGAACCGGCGCGGTTTTATCACCTAAAATTTGTCGTGCAGAATTGCCTTCGTCCATTACTAAAACCGTATTGCCGATTCCCGCATCAATGTATTTATCAACTGCGAGCATTATGTCCTCGTCTAAAAATTTTCCTGAAATGCCGTCAAGCCGTCTCACCAAAAGAAGTTTTGTATTTTCAAGTGCCTTATGTTTTCTGGTCGCCCAGACATTTCCGACAACTTTTGCGATAAACATAAATTTTTAATTAGCCCGATAAATCGGGCGACTACAATAAATTAACTCCGTCGATTATTCCGACTATTGTGGCATCAATAGGCGGCGTATCCGCAAGAGATGTCCCTCCGCAAGCGACGGCTGCTTCGCGGGCAGCGACATAAAATACAAATTCGCCGGCGCCGGAACCTACAACATCAACCGCAACAAGCGGTTCGCCTTTCGGCTTTTTATCCCAACCCATCGGCTGAACCAGAAGAAGTTTTCTGCCTTCCAACGATTCATATTTTTGAGTAGCAACAACCCTTCCTATAATTTTTCCCGCAAACATTTATTTTATTACCTTTTACATCGTGGAGCGAAGTAAGAAATTTCTGAAGAGCCTCAACCTGCCTACCGCCAGGCAGGTTTGCGACTTATTCTTTCCAGGAGTAAATCGCAGAGCGAGTGGTAGACGAGCGTCTCAAAGAAATTTGCTTACAAGCGACATTTAATTCAATTCCTTCCAGTATTTTTTTAGTGAACTTTTGAATGATGAAGTTATCAATTCTACCGCCGTATTTATATCCAGTGCCTCGTAAGAATTTGAATCGCTCCAAACGACCTCGCCGGTTGTCGTATCCGTCATTTTTGCCGAAACGGAAACTGACGCGGACACACTGAAAACATTTGCATCTTCTAATCCGAAAGCAGAACCCGTGGGAAGAACAGTTGTTCCACTTATCGGATACGCCCTGTCAGAAATTACAATATCGCCTTTTTCCTTAAATATAAGAAGTTTGTTTGACGGATTAAATTCAACAACATTTCCCGAAATAACCGCATCCACGCCGAGGGATTTTGAATCAACCGTTTCAGTACCGCTTCTATCTATAACGCTTATGCCGGAAGCAAGAAACTGTCTTATAAACTCGTTTGCGACTGCCTCTCCTCCGATGCCGGAAAATTTCAACACCGCAATTTTTTTTATGTTTGAAAAATCATAACCTTTTTTAACTACCGTTTTTGTTGTAGCGCAACCAGAAAAGAAACAATTAAAAATGTAAAATATAAAATTAAAAATGATGAATAAAAATCCAAAACTTTTAACTTTTAACCTTTGACCTTTAACCTGCCTCATTTCTCACCTCCCAAAAATAGGAGATGCCTTTTTGCTGTTTCTTTGAAATCCGAATTTTTAGCAAGTTTATTCCAATACTTGACGGCATTTTCTTTATCGCCCTTTTTTTCGTAAAGAAGCGCTATCGTATATTGGATTCCGCACAGTTCGGGGTCAAGTTTTTCGGCAGATTTAAGATGCGTCTCGGCTTCCCACAAACTATTTTTCTGCAAAAACATCATTCCGAGCGATATATCGGGCAACGGCGATTTTTCGTCCAACTTTTTTGCTTCAAACAAAATTTTAACCGCCTCATCATATTTTTTCTCTTTGATGAGTTTGTTGCCCTCTGATACAAGTTGATTTACGTCCTGAGAATAAAGGCAATTAGAAATTAAAAATGTAAAGTTAAAAATTAAAAACAGTAATCCATAATTTTTCATTTTTAATTGATAATTTTTAATTGCTTTCATTCTTCCTCCTCAATTTTTTTTATTTTTTGAATTCTCCTTAAATGACGGCCGCCTTCAAATTTTGCCGATAGGAATTTTTTAACTGCTTTTTTGACGGTTGCAAGCGGAAAATCTTCCGAAAAACAGATTATGTTGGCGTTATTGTGTCGGACAGAAAACTCCGCTGCTTTTTCTGAATAGCCAATGGCAGCGCGGATGCCTTTTACTTTATTCGCAGCGATGCATATCCCGTTGCCGGAACCGCAGATTAAAATCCCTCTCTCAAATTTTTTTGATGCGACGGCTTTTGCGACTTTGTAAGCGTAATCAGGATAATCGCAGGACTCTTCTGAAAAAGTCCCGAAATCTTTAACATTATATTTTTTAGAAAGATATGTTATCAGTCCTTTTTTATACCGGAAACCCCTATGGTCGCTCCCAATTGCAATTTTCATAAATCCATCAACTTTCATTTTTGAGGATTTGCTCAACTTTGTTTTTTAGATTTTACCGACGAGCAATTTCCCATTCCTGAGGATTTGCTCAAAAATCATTTAGAGTATTTTTTCTCTATTTCAGAGACCTTGTCAAGACGCCGCTGATGCCTTCCGCCGGCGTATTTCGTTTCAAGCCAAACCTTCACAATTTCTTGTGCCTCTAAATCACCGATCATTCTTGCCCCCAAACACAAGATATTCGCATCGTCATGCTCGGAAGCAAACTTTCCGGTAAGTTCGTTGTACGCGCAGACGGCGCGAATACCCGGCACTTTGTTTGCAGCAAGCGGCATTGCTCCGCCGGTGCCGTCTATCAAAATACCTCTTTCATAATCCTTTTTTGAAATCGCTTCAGCAACAAGAAACGCTATATCGGGCCAGTCAACGGCTTCTTCAGAATAACAGCCGAAATCAAAAACGATATACCCCAACCCCTGTAAAAACTTTTTCAGTATTTCTTTCAACTTAAATCCAGAATGGTCGGAACCAATGACTATATTCACAATAACGTCCTTCTTAATTCCTGATGGGCTTTCGGAATTACCACACGGCTGATTAAAACGCCTTCGTCTTTTATAATTTCGCAGCCGGCATTGACCGCGGAACGGACGGCACCGACATCGTCGCTGCAAAGCGTTACGAATGATTTCCCGCCAAGTCCTTTTGCCAAACGGATTTCAATCAAAGAAATTTTTGCAGCTTTTGCGGCGGCATCTGACGCGCGGATACAACTTGCGACCGTAAATGTTTCTATTACGCCGACCGCTTCAAAATTATCTATTTTAGAAGTCCCCAAAATCGCGGGAACAACCTGTTGATTAACATTCGGTATTACGAACTTGTCAATCAGCGTTACGCCGGCGGTTTCTGCGCCGAGTTCCACCGACGGTTGCACGTCGGCAAGCGGGCCGGTTATAAAAACCAAATACTTACCCGGACAAATGGGATATGCATCTATGAGTTCCACATTCGCAACTTTCATCATCGCGTCGGACGCCTCTATCCCTTTTGCTATTGAATTTGTCTCAATAAATCCTATCGCCGGCTGAATCATAATAAATTACCTCGCATTTTTTTATAAACTTTTGAACGATGTTCTATTCCATAAATTTTTATTTCTTTTCTTTTGTAATAAACCCAATATAAAATACGCCAATCCCCAAGACGAACTCTGCATAAACCTTTTAATTCATCAGGCAAAGATGATAACTGATGATGAAAAATAACATCTGCATTATTTCCAAGCCAATCTATTTTCTGTGACACTCTTTCACGAATTGAAAAATCAAGTTCAGCCAGATTTTCAATCGCTTTCGGGTCAAAGATTATTTTATATTCAGTTTTGCTTTCACTTGTTCCCACGGAATACCTTTCCCTTCAATGTCATTTTTTCTTGCTTTTAGCATTCTTTTAATAAACTCGGGGTCGTGTACTAAAAGCCAGTCCTCTATTTCTTCCTTTGATTCTGCTGTTTCAAAAACCTCAACTGGAATCGTAATTGTATTTGTTGTCTTGTAAGTGGTTTTTGTTTCTCTTAAAAATTCTGATTTTTTATTTTTCATATTCACCTCTCAATTTTTATGAAACTGTTTATTTCCGTAATTTTTCCGTCTATTGATGCGTGAATGTTCGCGGATAATTTTCCTTCCGGAATTTTCGCTATGAGTTGTCCTTTCTTTACGACATCACCAACTTTGACTATGGGTTCCGCAGGCACGCCGACATTTTGATGAAGCGGAATAGCAACTTTTGAAATATCAAATTTTTTATCCGTAAAAGGCGCGGGCTTATCATATTTGATTAAATCCATCCGACCTAAAACCCTTTCAATCGGGACTCTTCTGTAATCTCTCATCGGATGAACTCCCGTCGGAGTTTTGTGATGCGGATTTTTCACGCCCTGTTTGAAAAGTTGCCTTTTATTTTCTTGATTTACGCGACGCGGTGAAAGTTTAACCGGACATACCCAATCGCAAAGCCCGCACTCGCAGCACATAAACGCCTGCGTGATATTATCCTGCAATCCCGCAGAAGTTGAACGCTGGATTTTATGGCATTCAAGTGTATGTCCCAATAAAAATCTCGGACAAATTTCAGTGCAGTCCTGACACTGCTCACAGGCGGATTTAATTTGTTTCACCGCATGTCTGTTTGTTTTTTGATAAACGACTTCGCTGTCAGATGGGAGAACAAGTATTCCCGAGGTTTTTTTCGTAATTGATGCGCTTTCCGGAATAATTGTTCCCATCATAGGACCGCCGTCAAGAACGGTGTATTCTGCAAGCGGCGAACCGCCGGCAAATTTTATTATTTCCGAGACGGAAGTCCCGACGGGAAAAAACGCCGTGAAAGGATTTTTTACCGCACCGCAGACGGTTAAAGGTCTGTCGGTAACAGGTTCCCCGTCGACAGCATTTGCGATATTTATTATGGTAACAATATTATCAACGACAATCCCGACGTTCAGCGGCAGTCCGCCCTCGGGAATTATTTTTCCAGTTACCTCATATACAAGAACAAACTCGTCGCCGGCGGGATAAAAATTACCGAGATGAAAAATGGAGATGTTTTTTTGAGGAAGTTTTGAAATTTCCCGTTGAAGCGATTCGGTCACTTTGTGATATTTTTCCTTTAAGGCGATAATCCCGTTTTTCGCGCCTGTCGATTCGACCGCTAATTGAAGTCCGCGGACGACGCGGGCGGCATAAATATCCATTATCTGCTGGTCGCATCTTAATAGCGGCTCGCACTCGGCTCCGTTGGCAATAACTGTATCAACTTTCGCTGAAAGTTTTATATGAGTCGGAAAACCGGCGCCACCGGCGCCGACGACACCCGCATTTTTTACAAGTTCAACTATGTTCATTTATTTTTTTTCTTCTTTAAATCCAAAATCCTTTGTAAATATTTCAAGTCCTCTTTGTCTTTCACTCGCCCTGCTGCTTTTTTCATCTTTATCATATCTTCAATGGACGGGAAATATACATAAATATTCCCAATTTTTGCTCTTATCTTTTTTTTCCAAACATTCTGAAATTCAACTCCTTTAACGAACGGATGAATATCTGTCGCTATTAAATATTGTCGTATTAGAGTTTTATTATCAAGAAAACTTTCAAGTGTTATATCATCAATAACATCATAACCGAATTCCTTAAGCGCCTTTATTGTTTTTTGAGCATTTTCTATTGTCGGTTCAATAAAAATATCAATATCCAAAGTAGTACGTGAATATCCGTAAGCAGGAAATGCTTCCGCACCTATAACAACAAATTTCACCTTATGCTCTTTGAATAATTTCAGGAGTTGTTCTATGTCCATTTTTTCTCAACATTTTCGCTATTAACAGCGACCTATCATGCATCATCTTAAATCTCTGTGCAGTAGTAAGCGATAGCATATATTCCACTTCAAACTCAATCTCTTTTTTTTCAGAATCTTTATCGTTTTCATCAATCATCAAAATTCTTGTTTTCATTTT
>PEVQ01000093.1:1385-1748 GCA_002780205.1 Elusimicrobia bacterium CG06_land_8_20_14_3_00_38_11 | reverse complement strand
CTCAACCGGAAATCCTGAAAACAGATTATTCTTTGCGGGCTTTAACCCGAAAATCCTCTGTCCTATATTTTTCGAATCTTTCCCGTAAAATCTGTAAAATCTTCCGACCTGAAAAAGGACAATGTTAGGCTTTTCTACAAAATATAATTGTCCATTTCTATCTTCAAGGTAAACAATTTCTTTTAATGCCTTTATAATAAACTGATACTGCTGGAATAAATTTGAAAAGTAATGTGGCCGTGTAAGATTAATATTCCTTTTAATTTCGTCAATAAATTCATATTTCTGACACATCGCTTTTTTTAGTTTATAAGAATTTGCAAATTTGAAGTGAGCCAGATAAGAAACAGAAGTTTCATTAAC
>PEVQ01000093.1:0-1326 GCA_002780205.1 Elusimicrobia bacterium CG06_land_8_20_14_3_00_38_11 | reverse complement strand
CAAACTGATTCAGTTTTTGCTTGTAATTATTGACCACTCTTTTTCTGACAAGGCGTTTTCGCCAAAATAAATTTCAATAAAATATTTTCAGACGGAGAATTCCTGCAGACAGGCATTTTTTTAGCACTAATAGCCTTCTTTGCCGACGGCGAATGGCGGCTGTTTTCAGAGCAATTGTTGAATTTTGCTTTCTTCCAGCAAGTCTTTATCCGCCAATATTCCGGTCAGCTTAACCTGTTCCTTAGTAGACGCCGTAATTTTCAACCTTTTTTCTGAACCGGCCGCCAGTTCCACCAGTTTGCAGCTTCTCAAGCAATTATATACGGACTGCGCGGTCAATTCTTCAAAACCTTTTTTCTGCCTGACCAAATGCGTTACCGTTGTGTTAAGCAAGTATCCCAGCACACACACACTCACATGCGCTTTTATTCGTTCTTCATTATGGTGATACAACGGCCGGATTTCCACGAAACCTTTCAAGTTGCGGAAAGACCTTTCTATTTCCATCCTGTTGCGGTAGGCGTCAATCAGTTCTCCGGGCCCGGCTTCAGGCACATTGCTCTGAATCACCCATACGCCGTCCAGTTTTGCCGCTTCTTTTATCTCTTTTTCAATCAGCCGGTATCTGATCTGATAAGAGTTTCCTTTGCTCATGAGCCGGAACTTAAACATCTTTTTGGCCGCGCGTTTTTCCAGATACTTTTTTAGTTCTTCCCGTAGAATTTCAACGTTCCTTTTTTTCTTCGCCCCTGCCAACACCATATTTCTCTTGTCCAGATGTTTCTTTATTGATTCTATCTTCTCCCGCCGGTCTTTCCGTTCCTGCAGGAATTTCTCCGGATTAAAACAGAGAATATATCTCACATTCCCCTGCCTGTTCAATTCCTTAAAATATGCCCTACGAGAACGGTATTGAAAATATTCTTTTTTCCTTTCCACATTGTCCTCGCTAATGCTCCGTAAATATCTCCACGGCATATCGGCTATCTTGCCTATCGAGCTTCTCCTTAAAGTCACAACATAATCGAATTCCGCCTCCTCAACCTTTTCCAGGTTGCCCTTTGAGACCATCCCCTTGTCCATGACTAAACATGCCTTTTTTATCTTAAACCTCTCCCGCAGCCCCGAGACAAATTCTTTGACCGTCTTCGTGTCGGCCATGTTGCCCGGGAACACTTTCCAGTAAAAGGGGAACCCTTTCTTCGTGACCGCCAAAGCAAGGATGATCTGTTTTTTATCTCGCCGGTGATCCCGCGACAAGCCATACCGGACAAACTCGCAGGAGCTTTCCTCGAAGTAACTGGACGTGATGTCATAAAATATCAG
>PEVQ01000089.1 GCA_002780205.1 Elusimicrobia bacterium CG06_land_8_20_14_3_00_38_11 | reverse complement strand
CCAAATTGTTTTTATATTTTTTTAATTCTATAACAGCAGAATACGGCACTTTTATATTTCCCATTATGGGCGGCGCGCCGTTCATCGCGCCATGGCAGTCACTTCCGCCTGTCATAAGCATTCCAAATTTACCCGCCATTTTTTTGAATTTGTCGGTTTCATCCGCCGAGTGTTTTGTATGCCAGACCTCAATTCCCTTTAATCCGAAATTAGCAAGAGATTTTACAACATTGTAATTGATGGTGTTAAAATGCGGGTGTGCCAAAACCGGAATTCCGCCGATACGCAAAATCATTTTTATCGCTTCGTCGGGCGACAGACGGAATTTCGGAACATATGCCGGTTTGCCGTCGCCAAGATATTTCAGGAATGCTTCCTGCGTATGCGAAACGGATTTGTTTTCAACGAGCATTTTTGCGAAATGAAGCCGCCCTATTACTCCGATGCCCGCTATTTCAAACAGCCGCCGTTCGTCAATCGCAATTCCCAGACCTTTCAATTTATCCAAAATATGATACGCCCGTCTTTCTCTTGCTTTTCTGAAAAGTTTTAATTTTTGCTGAAAAGAGGAATCTTCCCAGTTGATAAAATATCCGAGTATATGCATTTCCTGATTGTGTGAGTTTTTGAATTCAACCGAAAGTTCAATTCCGGGTATTACCTCAATTCCTCTTTTTGAACCTTCTTTGATTGCGCCGGGAATTCCTTCGGTTGTATCATGGTCGGTTATGCTGATGGTTGCAAGTCCTACTTTCTGCGCATACCTTACGCTTTCTTCAGGCGAGAAAGTTCCGTCAGAGTATTTTGTGTGCATATGCAAATCCGCAAAAAGTGTCTCCATATAACTACCACTGAACTGACACAGAACTATTCCGTGTTTGTTCCGTGTCTTGTTCCGCTTCTGTTCCGTGTTCTTTTACAGAAGTTCGCCGGCAAGGGCCGCAAGCTGCGACCTTTCCGTTTTTCTGAAATTTATATGTCCGTAAGTTTCCTGTCCTTTAAATCTTTCAACAAGATATGTCAGTCCGTTTGATTCGGCGTCAAGGTAAGGATTGTCTATTTGATAAGGGTCGCCGGTCAGAACCACTTTCGTGCCGTTACCGGCTCTGGATATTATAGTTTTAATTTCGTGTGGTGTCAAATTTTGTGCGTCGTCAATTATAATAAACTGTTTCGGAATGCTCCTGCCTCTTAAAAACGCTAACGCCTCTATTTCTATTTTTCCGCTGTCAAAAAAATACTGGACTTTGTCCTCGGTGCTTTCGTCGGGATTGTTTTTATCTACGAGAAATTCAAGATTGTCGTAAATTGACCCCATCCACTGTGAAATTTTTTCCTCTTTGGTTCCGGGCAAATAACCGATATCTTTTCCGACAGGCGTAACAGATTTTCCGACTAAAAGCCGTTTATAAATTTTTTCATCAATTGTTTTTTGAAGCCCCGCCGCCAGTGATAAAAGTGTTTTTCCTGCGCCGGGAACTCCGATAAGGGTTAACAATTGAATGCTGTCGTTAAGCAAGAGTTCAAACGCAAATTTCTGCTCGGTGTTGAGCGGTTTCAGTCCCCACACGGCGGATTCTTTATAGATAAGAGAAACAAGTGATTTTGATTTATTGTCATATTTGGCAAGTGCGGACTTTTGCGGGTTCGTCTCATCTTTCAATATCACAAATTCGTTCGCGGTAAGTTCATCTTTTATTTTAACAGATTTGTTTTTGTAAAATTTATCTATTGCGTCGCCAGGCAGTATTATTTCCCTGTATCCTTGATATAACTGTTCAATTTTTATTTTTTCTTTTTCGTAGTCCTCAGCAACAAGTCCGATGGCTTCCGCTTTAATGCGAAGGTTTATGTCTTTCGTTATAAAAATTATGTTTTCGTTTTTTTTCTGACGGGCGAACGCCGCCGAAAGTATCAGGTTATCTTTTTTATTGTTTGAAAAATCATATGGAAGATTTATTTTTTGTTCAAGGTCTATGAGCAGTTTTCCACCATTATCAAGAGGAATGCCCTCGCTGAATTTTCCTTTTACGGCGAGATTGTTTAATTTTCTGGCGACGCTTCTTGCCGCCCTGCCTCTTTCGTCGTGGAATCTTTTAAGATTGTCAAGTTCTTCAATAACTGCCATCGGTATGATGACTGTGTTGTCTTCAAATGCGGTAATTGATTCGGGGTCGTGGATTAAAACGTTTGTATCAAGAATGAAAGTTTTTTTCGCCATAGAGTCAAAGGCATTTACCACAGAGTCGCAGAGAAAGGCACTGAGTTCACAGAGAAAAGATTAACAAAATAAAATCTCTGTGTTCTCTGTGTTCTCTGTGGCAAGGTTTTTCAACAGTTTCATTTTACAACTTGAAAAAGATTTGTCAAGAGAAATTTACACCTCCAGAATTTTTTTTAGTTCAGGTCTTAAAACTTTCGCACCGAATTTTTCAAACATAGCGGCATTTTCCGTGTGAACCGGCATAACAAACTTGGGCTTAACCGCTTGTATGAATTTTTTTAAGTCGTCTGCCGAAGCATGCCCCGAAGTGTGAGCGTATTCCATTTTTAGTCCCGCAAGTTTTATCCAGTTCACAAGTATATCAAAAGAAAATTCCATTTCCTCGTTGAACGGCTCCGCCTTGCCGTAAATATAAGAACCTTCAATTTTTTTTCCGGCTGGAACAAATTGTAAAAGTGTCAGAGGCCCGTTTGATGTGTATAAAATATATTTTCCGGGATTTGACAATATCTCCTGCCGTCCGAGAGGTCCCCAAATAAATTTTTCGGTGGGAATTTTTATCGCCTTGAAAAAATCTTCGCTGTTTTGCGATTTTTTTACCGTAGCGGCGAATTTGTCATAATCGTCGGAAGATTTTTTTGACTTCACAATCTGGTCGGAAAGTAATATTTTCTGATGCCCGCTTCTCCCTTCAATAAAATTTTCAACAAACAAGTTATCTTCGCCAAAAATTTTTTCCATAAATTTTTTTGATGTTTTTTTTAGTTTTTCCCTTGACAGATATATCTTAAAATCTTCAATCTCAGGCAACCCTTCAACAAGATTTTTTTGTTCGTTATGATTCAGGTATAAAACAAAATATGCTTTTTTATCGTCAAGAACAAGTTCACGTCCCGTTTCTTTTGCAACCCTTGAAACTGTTTTTACCCTGTCAATATCGGCAGGGGATGCGTCATAAATTACCAGGCCCTTTTCCTTTTTTGTAATCTCACAGGCGGCTTCAAAAACCTCTTCTTCCGTGCCAAACGCTTTTTTTTCATCGGTTCTTGAAAGCCGCGTTCCCTCGCTGATAAGAATATCTATATTCTCTTTTGCCATTTCATTCTGGAAATATTCCGTTTCTTTTTTGCGGTATCCGTGGAATCTGAAATCACCGGTGTATGCGATTTTTTTATTTTTTGTGCAAATCAAATATGCACTTGCACCCACTATGGAATGGTCAACATCAAACCTGCGGACAGTTAAATCCTTTCCGATTTGTCTTTCCTCGTCCACCTCCATAGTATTAAAAGATTCCTGGCTTGCCTCGGCCGCCCAGTTTTTATTTATGTCGCTTCTCAGTTTAAGAAATTTTTTTGTTGCGGCGGATGAATAGATAGGTATGTCAGGTCTTACAAGTCCGAGATAACCGGTATGGTCAAGATGTCCGTGCGATAAAATTATAGCGTCAATTTTTCTTTCTTCCGGAGTGCCCTCAACAAAAAAGTCGCCGTTCGGAAGATAGTTAATTTTTAATCCGGCATTTTTATAAAGTCCTTCAATTTCGGGGATAACATTTATTTTTCGTAAATCATCTATGTTTGTGGGTCTTAAAAGCGGGAATTCAAAAAACTTTTCCTCCTCTGAAAAAGACATCCCGAAATCCAGAAAGACCTTCGTGTTGCCCTCTTCAAGCAGGATTTTGTTTCCGCCTATTTCGTCCACCCCGCCGTAAAAAGTCAATTTAGCCATAAAATTTTATAATATTAAATTGTTGATTTTATTTTAATTTAAATACCTGCTCTTTCGTATTCCTTGCAGTCAGGACAAGTTTCTTAATTTCCGACGGCAATTGTTCATTCTGCCATTTTCTTTCTGCATTTATTGATTTACCCGCATTTTTCACGGCTTTCAAGGCATACAACGATGCTCCTAATGAATGGTCAGCCATATGAGCAGTTGCAACAGCATGTCCGACGGCTCGGGCTACTGCAATTGTAATCGGGTTTGATGATTCGCGCGCCGCCGCGTGTGATGCAATGGCTGCCTTTCTTGCCTCTCCCACGGTAATTTTTCCCTTTGCCCATTCTTTAGCCACTGCGATAGCATTCTTAAGTCGTTTATCTATTTTATTTCCAAACAATGGCAATACATGCTCAGCACATGCTCCCGCCCATTTCATTAATTGCTCGTGCTGTTCTTTTTTTAGAGGTCCGCCCCGATGTTCCGCTACAAATCTCTTATCTCGCATTTTTTGTCCTTAAAGTTTATTGTTTCTGTCACTTTACAATGTCACATAATGTTTGCGCATAGGAGACGTCGCCGTAAAAAGTCAGTTTAGGCATAAAATTTTATGTTTTAAAACTGTAGATTATAAAAGAAAGTCTTGCATTTTTACTTCAAAATGATAACTGTCAAAAAAGTTGAAAAGTGGAGTTATCAGTGGCGGCACCGTATCATAAGTTAACCATTTAAACACCGTCCCCTAACCGGTCATATCCCCACCGTTCTTTTAATATAATATTTATACTTATCGGGAGAGAAGGTCTACAAACCCTTAAAAATACCAGAACAATACAAAAGAACTATTATAATAAATACTATACCTGCAAAACTTGCTGAAAAAACTATAAACATTGTCATACAACCCATTTTTTTAACTTCTGGTTTTACTTTTACTTCCTCACAAATTTTATCGTGTTCTACAACCGCTACAGTAGTGCAACGGCAAGAAGAACACGCAGGGGGATGTTTAAACCCTCCCGGAAACTCACCACCTACATCCGCAATTTTTCCGTTAAGGGCCGCACATATAGGACAGGTAGTATCGTCAATTGCTGCCAACCATTCCATTTTCTTTATACCCGCTTTTTTGTATGCTTGAACATTTTTTTTATTCGCCACCAATAACTCTTGTTGTTGTTTTTCCACAAGTCTCTTCTTGCGCATAATTTTATCCTCTGAAATATGTTTTCCTTCTTTCCTGTTGTTGTTCTTTAAAATATCTGCTTTCTTGTCAGAGTAATTAATTAAGAATATTTCGATTTTAAAACCTAATTCTTGTGATAAATAATTATGCCAAGATATTTGTTTCTCTGACACCTTATCATTTTCACTTTTAACTTCTGAAAAAAACAACTCTTTATCTGAATGAATAATCAAATCTGGCAAACCGGAACGATTATTTTTGAAATCAAAAAGCAACTTCTTTAATATTTCAATCAATTTATTTTTATCACATATTCTTATTGGAGTTATAAGTTCTTCAATAGTAAATTTCTCCCATTTTTCTATCAACCTGCACCTTGTATCATAGTGACATTTATGAGATTTTATTAATTCATTAACAATATCAATTTCATATAATTCCTTAATTCTATTTTCTATTATTTTTTCTCTTCTTTGATAAAACTCTAATGTAAACAAATCACGTGGCATATCTTGTAATGCACTAGGGAAATCACCAAATTCTGGAGACCATACGCCATCTATTTTTGCATATATAATATCCCAGAATAATAAAACCATAATCTCCCACCAATAATAGTTTTCTGACCACAATGCATTATATCCTAGTTTTTTATATTCCAGAATTGCTGCTTCTTCAACATAATATTCATTATTATCTATTAAATACTTTATCCTACCCTTTTCTTGAGTTTCTGCTTTGCTATAATTAACATTTCTGTATACAATCATTTAGTTCCCCAACTGAATTATCCCGACTGATTTTGTACTAACGCCCAAAATTTACTAAAATGGTATGGGGACAGGCACTAACTCCCTCTAATTTACCCCTTTTTTTGTTTCCAGTTTTAACTGTGCTACCTGTATGGATTTTTGTAACTTTTCGGCAAACAATTCTTTCGATGGCAATTTCGTCAGATACTCAGCAACTTTTATTCTGTCCTTTTGTAAAAACAATAACTCAATCTGTTCTTTGCCTTTCTCGGCACACAGTATAAGTCCGATGGGCGGATTCTCGCCTTCTACCATATCATGTTTTTCAAGGTACTGCAGATAAAGTTCCATCTGTCCTTTATAGTCCGCCTTGAATTTCCCGAGTTTTAAATCTATAACCACAAAACATTTGAATTTTCTGTGATAGAACAGTAAATCTATGTAGTAGTCCTCGTTATCGATGGTGATTCTTTTCTGCCTTGCTACAAAATAAAAATCTTTGCCAAGTTCAAGTATAAATTTTTCAAGCGCATTCAATATCGCACTTTCTAAATCCCGCTCGCTGTAAGTATCTACAAGTTCCAGGAAATCAAGAACGTACGGGTCTCTGAAAACCAATTCCGGTGTCATTTTGTCCTTTTCTTTTAATTCCTTCAACTGTGTTTCTATGGTTTTTTCCGGAAGTTTTGATAATGCAGTCCTTTCATAAAGCATACTGTTTATTCTTTCCTGAAGTGTACGAGTGCTCCAATTTTCTTTACGGCATAGTGCGGCATAAAATTGCCGTTTTAAGTCTTCCTTTATCGGTAGAAGAATTCTTATGTGTGTCCAACCTAAACCAGTAAATTCTCCACGCAGTGCGTGGAGAATTGGATACGCTTCATATAACTGTACCATATACCATAAATTTTGTACTGAATATCCTCTCCCGTATTTCTGAGTCAATTCTCCACTCAATGAGTGGATTATTTGTTTTCCGTATTCTGCCCTATCTGATTTCATTATTTCTTCTTTAATTGTTTTCCCGATATTCCAGTAAAGAATAACCATTTCCTTATCGATGGTTATGGCAACATTTTTTCTTGCCTGTTCAATCAGGACAGAAATTTTATCAAAAAGACCAGGACGACTGGGCAAGTGTTTTTTTCCAATATCATCAGAACCTCGTTCTTTTTTTACTATGTTTCTTTTTTTCATAGCAGAATATTTGGGGTTAAAGTTTGTCACTTGACATTTTTCACTTTTGACACATTATACAGGACTAATATCACTTTATCAACTATTTTTTGCGTTTTAATATGGACACATTCCGATGGAAACTGGAGTAATCATCTCGAAAATTAAATGTCACCTTTATTGCAAATAACTTTTACCGATAAATTTCATGCGTTCCGATGTCGTAATAAATTACTTCATCGCCTTTGATAAATCTAAACAAAAATGCGATATTGATAATTACTAACAAGAGCGGAATATACTTTACATGGAAGATGGTGTCATGCTGAACTTGATTCAGCATCTATAGACCCTG
>PEVQ01000013.1:20184-20486 GCA_002780205.1 Elusimicrobia bacterium CG06_land_8_20_14_3_00_38_11 | reverse complement strand
GTCTTTCAGTCGGTATTTCCTTCTCCACGAGCCGAGAAATACAACGGATTCCCCGTCTTTAGTAAATGAGACGAACTTATTAAAAAAATTATCGGAAACAACCTCCTCGGCAACTTTTTTCTCGATATCCATAATATAGACCCCGGAGAAATCCAGTGAATTAATTTTCCCATCGTTGTTGGTATCGCAGCGGCGGGAAAGATAAACAATTTTTTTACCGTTAGGCGAAAACTCCGGAAAGGAATTGTCAAAACTGTCTTTTGTCAGCCGTGTCGTTTGTTTATTTTTTATATCTGTGAGGT
>PEVQ01000013.1:16565-20142 GCA_002780205.1 Elusimicrobia bacterium CG06_land_8_20_14_3_00_38_11 | reverse complement strand
TGGTATCGTCCCGCCAGGAGGAATATAAAATATAATTGCCGTCGTTTGATATAGCAGGCGATGTATTTTCATATAAATCCGGAACCAACTCCGTAACTATTTTTGTCTTTACATCAACGGAATAAATTCCGGAATTACCGCCGAAACGCCGCCAACCGCAGAAAATGATGGATTGTCCGTCAGACGAAAAAACCGGTTTTTTATTATATATCTCATCCGTAACCAAAAGTTGTTCTTCGCCCGAATCTAAATTAAAAACATATATTCCCGCTGCATCCTTATTATCTATTTTTCCGTCTCCGTTTGTGTCACGGCGGCAAGAAAGGTAAACCGCATATTTTCCATCGGGGGAAAAGGAGCAGTCAGAATTAATATGTTTATCCTCTACAATTTGCTTTTCGTTTTTGCCATCTGCATCCATTACATAAATTCCGCCGTTATCAAGTTGATTTATCCTGCCGTCGCCGTTGGTATCCCGCCTTACGGATATAAAAATTATTTTTTTACCGTCGGAGGAAAAATTCAGATAAGTATTGTAATGCTGGTCGGATGAAATCTTTTTAAAATTTGTAATTTCAACTATTTCTTTTATTATTTCTTCATCGGGCTGAAGTTCCAAACATTTTAGAATATTTTCTTTTGTCTTAGCAATGTCATTTTTTTTGAAATATGCTTTCGCAAGGTAAAACTGTGCCCCGCAATCCTTCGGGTCTTTGGATACCATCTGCAAAAAATGTCCGATTGCATCGTCATACTTTCCTGTTTTTAAAAAGTCAATTCCTTTTTCTAATTTTGACTTAAAAAAAATCATAGCCATCTCCCATTCGCTTCGCTCACCCCCGATTAAAATCGGGGGCTACATTTATTTGTGATACTTCGGGTTTAGGCGGTCAGGTTGAAACCCGACCAAACCCTCGCATCTTTTTTTTAAATCGTGAAACCTGACGGAGCAAACGCGTTTTTTATATGTTCAATTTTATCGTCGCAGATGGCAATTATGTCAAACCTATAATCTGAATTAAGCGAATTTTTTTTAATGAACGAAAAAGCGGCAAATGATAGGTGTTTCTGTTTATAAAAATTAACTGCTAACTGTGGCGTGCCGTACGCATCGCCGGAACGGGTTTTTACTTCCACAAAAACGATTGTTTTTTTATCTTTTGCAATTATATCTATTTCTCCGTATTTGGTGCGAAAATTTTGAGCAAGAATTTTATATCCGAGTTTTGTGAGGTATCTTTCGGCAAGTTCTTCACCTGATTTCCCGAGTTCACCCGACTCTGTCATAATTTCGCACCGGTTCAAAACTTTTTCTGTGAATTTTACAGGGACCGAATAATTTTATTGCATTTATATGAAATTTTGTGCCGTAACCCTTGTGTCTTGCAAAACCGTAATTCGGAAATTTTACGGCATATTTCTCCATAAGTTTATCACGGGTCACTTTTGCAATAATGGAAGCGGCGGCAATTGATGCGCTTTTTGAATCTCCTTTTATAATCGTTTTTTGAGTATTTTTTATGTTGATGGGTTGGTTACCGTCTATAAGAACAACGCCGGGATTAATCTTCAATTTTTCAACTGCAATTTTCATGGAAAGTTTTGTCGCTTCTAAAATATTCATCCGGTCAATTGCGATATGACTTACGATTCCCACCTGATAATCAATGCATTTTTTTATAACTTCTTTATAGACGGAATATCTGATTTTGGGGTTAAGTTTTTTGGAATCGTTCAGATTTTTTATGAAGGTATTTCTTTCTAATATCACTGCCGCCGAAACAACGGGTCCTGCCAAGGGTCCCCTGCCTGCTTCGTCAACGCCGGCGACGAAATCAAACCTGCGGAATTTTTTATCAAAATCAAACAATCTTTTCACCCCGCAGGGATTCCTCCCGCAAGGACTTCCTTCGGTCGCTTTAGTCATTATTTGCTTCTGTTTTCTGAACACTGGCAGCAGGTTTCTCCGTCATAATAGTTTCCTGAGGCATGGGGTTTCCCTGCCTCGCATTTTTTTCTTCAATTCTCGCAGACTTGCCGGACAATCCGCGCAAATAATACAAGCGGCTCCTTCTTACTTTTCCCTGCTTCACAATTTCTATGTTTTCTATGCGTGGCGAGTTAAGAAGAAAAATCCTTTCAATACCGATGCCGAAAGAAATTTTTCGGACGGTAATTGTCTTGCTGATACCGGCGCCTCTTATTCTTAAAACCGTGCCTTCAAAAATCTGAGTTCTTTCAGAATCACCCTCAACAATTTTGTAGTGAACCTTTACCGTATCTCCCTGTCTAAACACAGGTATTTCCTTTTTTCGATACTGACTTTCAACAACACTCAAAATGTTTTCCATTTTCTTCCTCCAGTAAAACCAATTAAAAATGTAGAATGCAAAATTAAAAATTTAGGTGAAAAGATTTAATACTACTTTATCCACAATTTTAGCAGAGCGTCGTTTTTAATTTTGAATTTTTAATTGCCTTTTAGCAATTCCGGACGCTTTAATAAAGTAGTTCGACGGGCATTTTCTTTCCGCCACTTTTTTATTTTTTGGTGATTACCCGATAACAGCACTTCGGGAACTTTTAAGTTGCGAAAATTGTAAGGTCTCGTATAGACAGAACTTGCAAGGCAGCCCGCCCAGTGAGAATCATTTTCAACGGAGTCGCTTTTTGCCACAACGTGAGGAAGTAAGCGAACCACGGCATCAACAACTGCCATAGCCGGAACCTCGCCGCCCGTCAAAACGAAATCTCCGATAGAAATTTCTTCATCAATAAATTTTAGAACTCTTTCGTCCACACCGCCGTAATGTCCGCAGATAAATATCAGATGTTTATATTTTGAGAGTTCCTTCGCTTTTTTTTGATTGAAAACTTTTCCCTGCGGTGATAATAGAATAATTTTTTGACTTTTGACTCGACGCAGTCGCTTCGGACTTCGGACAAACTCTATCGCCTTTACAATCGGCGGAGTCATCATAATCATTCCGGCACCGCCGCCGTAGGGTTTATCATCAACAGTTTTATGCCGGCCTTCGGAAAAATCCCGTATGTTCGTAATTTTTATTTTTACGATTTTTTTATCAACCGCTTTTTTTATAATACTCTGGGAAAAAACGGAATCAAAAAGCGACGGGAAAAGGGTTAATATATCTATTTGCATTTCGCTTCACGAATACACTGAACTGACACGGAACTGAATCGGAACTATTCCGTGCCTGTTCCGTGGTCATTACTTCCGTGTCTGTTTCGTGGTCTCTTATTCTTCCACATCCACTCTGTATCTTTCGCCGTTTTTGGTGGCGCCGGCGGAAACCACCTGTCTGATGGCTTTTATAATTCTTCCCTGCTTGCCTATGACCCTGCCTTTATCTGCATCCGCAACTTTTATTTTAATAACCTTTCCCATTTCCGATTCGTCAAGCGCTACATTAACATCCTCCGGTTTATCAACGAGTGATTTTACAATGTACTCAACAAGTTCTTTCATTTTGGATCTCCTCCAATTTTTATTTGGTTCTGTAATTCAGCCACAGAATTTCACAGAACTTCACTGAAATGTCTTCTTCTGTGTCCT
>PEVQ01000013.1:6287-16548 GCA_002780205.1 Elusimicrobia bacterium CG06_land_8_20_14_3_00_38_11 | reverse complement strand
ATTAATCTCTTTAATTCACTCTTTGTATAAAAATTCTGTGTTTTTCTGTGCCATTCTGTGGCTACCATTTTTTACTTTACAGAACCTTTTATTTAACCACAGATTACACAGATTTTTACAAGATTTTTTTATTTTATTTTATTTCTCGTGTTAATTTCGTGAAATCTCGTGGTTCCGTTTTTTATATTAACAAAACCTAAAAATCTATTGTGCGGGGACATTTTTTTTAATTATGCTTTTTACCGCTGCGGAAACAACGGCGCCTGTTTTTATCCAGTAGTTGAGCCGCTCTATGTTTAACGTCATGTTTTTTTTGTTGCGCGGATTGTATTTCCCCAGTTCCTCCAGAGGTTGTCCGCCCGTTCTTTTCTTTGAATCAATCGCCACAACACGATAAACCGGATAAAGCGATTTCCCAATTCTTTTCAGTCTGACTGCAACTGCCATTTTTCCCCCTCACGAATAATATATCACGAATGCTATCACGAATTTTCACGAATGAGATTGCCACGATACATACAAAGGAAGCAGAGTAAACTCTGCGACTATATCTCGCAATGACACATTGCCGTTATTCGGGTTTATTCGCGATTTTTTGCCTCTATTCGTGTTTTTCTATTCGTAACCTTAATTTTTTTATGCTTTTTGCAATGGACAATCCGGACCTAAAAACCGAATTTCCTGCAACAATAATATCTGAGCCGGCTTTTACCGCACCGGATATTGTATCAAAATTTATTCCGCCGTCAACACTTATTTTTACATTTTGATTTTTTGTCAGTTTTTTTAATTCCGAAATTTTTTTCAATGCCGACGGAATAAAACCTTGCCCGCCGAAGCCCGGGTTGACGCTCATCACGAGCACTAAATCTAATTCGTTCAAATATTTTGAAAGTTTGGAAACGGGAGTCGCGGGATTAAGCGAGATACCAGCTTTAAGTTTCAGCGATTTTATTTTTTTTATCAACGCCGACGGCTTTTTTACTGCCTCAATGTGAAATGTAAGCCAATCGCTTCCCGCTTTAGCAAACGGTTCAATATATTTTTCGGGGTCTGTTATCATAAGATGCGTATCCAAAATCATTTTTGTTTTTTTTCTCAATGATTCTACCACAACCGGACCTATAGTTATATTCGGGACAAAATGACCGTCCATAATATCAATATGCAAAATTTTCACACCCGCTTTTTCGCATTTTTTTATTTCATCCGCTAAATTTGAAAAATCCGCAGATAAAATAGACGGTGCAATCTCAATCATTTTTTTAACCACGAGGCACGAAAAAAATCTAAAATTTTCGTCTTTGACGGGATTAACAGGATTTTTTTACTACGGAAACACGGAAAATCGGAGACACGGAAATTTGACTAATCTTTTTATTTTATTTTTTTCCGTGCTTCCAAAATTCAGTGCTTCTGTGGTTATTTCTAATCCTGTAAATCCTGTCAGATTCTTTTAATTTCGTACTTTCGTGGTTCCATTTTTACTCTTTCGTTGCAATCCAGAACTCCGCCGTTTTATTTTTTTCAATCACTTCGTCACTTTCCGGTATCTGTTTGACGACGGTATTTTCAGTAATCGCGGTATCTTTCGTTCTGTTCACATTTTTAATTTGCACTCCGTTTTGCAACGCCCAATTTTCTGCTTCCGTTATGTTTTTTCCGATGAAATCCGGCATCAGCAGAACTCCTTCCGGCGGAGTACCTAACGAAACTACTATATTAACCAATCCGTTTTTCTGAATGGGTGTTCGTGGATTCGGGTTTTGCGAAATTATTTTTCCCTTTTCAATGACGGTTGAATATTTTTCATCCTGCTCACCTAAATCCAGACCGTTTTTCCTCAAAATAAGCTGGGCTGAACGCACCGTCTGGTTTGTCAAATCCGGCACAAAAATAACCTCGCCGCCGACGGAAACCACAACATTTACGGCTTTGCCTTCCTTGATAATACTCCCTGCAGGCGGCGACTGTGAAATGATTATGCCCGCGGGCACATCAGAATTAAATTCCTCGGCACCTTTTTTAAGATACAAATTCATGGAAGACAAAACATCCAGAGAGTCGGCAATGTTACTTCCTATGAGATTGGGGACAATGCGGTCTTTTTTACTGTGAATCAACGCATCTATAAGACGGTTCATCCCGACGACAAAAGCAATCCCGCCTATTATCAACCACAAAACCCACCTGAAAAATTTTCTCATCTAATAAATAATCTGCGGACCCTCCGCCATTTTTTCAAGTCGCTTTACCCTCTCAACTATCGGAGGATGGGTTGAAAATAACTTAAATATCGCATCGCCTTTAAGAGGATTAACTATGAATAAATGGGCTGTTGACGGTTCAACATTTGCAGTACTTCTTTTTGAATAACTTTCCAGTTTTTTTAGTGCAGATGCGAGTGAGAGCGGCATTCCCGTCAGTTCCGCAGCGCCTTCGTCTGCGCCGTATTCACGGGAACGGGAAATTGCAAGTTGAATAAGAAGTGCTGCTATTGGTGCAACTATTGCCGTCACTAAAAGTCCTAATCCGCCGCCTCTATTTCTGTCATCTCTTGAAGCGCCGCCGAAAATCGCTGCCCATTGTGCCATTCTTGCCAGCATTGAAATCGCACCGGCCATCGTTGCGGCAATTGTCGCTATCAAAATATCTCTGTGTTTGATGTGTGAAAGTTCATGCGCCAGAACGCCTTCAAGTTCGTTTTCATCAAGAATGTCCAGTATCCCTTTTGTTACGGCGACGGATGCGTGCTGAGGATTTCTGCCGGTTGCGAATGCATTCGGTGTTTCCATCGCAAGTAGAAAAATTTTCGGCATCGGAATGTCCGCTTTCACGGTTAGTCGTCTCACAACCCTGTAAATTTCCGGCGCCTCATTTTCCGGAATCTGTTTCGCCCTATACATAGCAAGAACAATTTTATCCGAAAACCAGTACATAAAAAAATTCATAACTGCCGCGAAAATAAAAGCAGTAACCATTCCCTGCTGTCCGCCTATAGCATTTCCGATTAAAAGGAAAAGTGCCATCATCCCAAGCATCAGCAAAAACGTCTTTAACCCATTCATGAAATCACCTCTAACCGGTTTTACTATTATATCAGAAAAAAAAAATTTGTCAAGATAATTTGTCGGCAACGGCAAGTTTGTAACCTAAAAGAAACGACCACGCGGTCATAACATTTTTAGAGGCGGGCTGAACGGTTTTGATAAGTAAAAAACCGGGATTGCATTTTACAATAAACCCGACATTTTTTTGGATAGAAACAATTGAACCAACAGGAAGAGATTGAGAGATTGAGAGATTAAGAGATTGAGAGGTTTCGGCATCAAGAATTTTTAAACTTCCGACTTCTGTATATGCGGCTGGCCACGGTTTTGTCCCGCGAATTAAATTGTGAATTTCTCCTGCGGGCCGATTCCAGTCAATCTTACCGTCGGACTTTTTCAAAGGCGGAGCGTAACTTACTTTGCCGGTTTGTGCTTCACCCTTAAAACCCTTTTTTACTTTTTCAAGCGTTTCGCTTAAAACATCAATTGCAACAGGGATAAGTTTTTTTTGCAATGACAATGAATCCTCATTTTGAGCAATTTCAATTTTTTTCTGAAAAATTATTTTTCCCGTATCAAGCCCTTCATCCATAAAAAAACCGGTTACGCCCGTTTCTTTCTCGCCTTTTATGATTGCCCACTGGATAGGTGCGGCGCCTCTATATTTCGGCAAAATAGAAAAATGCAAATTGACGCAACCCGACGGAAACATATCCAAAACTTCTTTAGGTAAAATTTTTCCGTAAGCGGCAACAATAGCGAGTTCAGAGTTCAAAGTTGAGAGTTTAGAGATAAAATCGTTATCTTTAAGGTTTTCAGGAGTTAAAACAGGAATGTTTTTTTGTAGTGCCTTTTTTTTTATTGGTGAAGGTAGATGCTGAAGATGTCTGCCGACGGGTTTGTCTGCCCTGGTTACAACACAAATGATATGTTCATTTTTGAGCAAATACTCAAAAATGGGAACGACATATTCAGGCGTGCCGAAAAAAGCAATTTTCATTTTTTCTAAAATACTCCCTATTGAGTTTCAATCTTCTTATAAAATTTACTCTGTCAAAAAACACAATGCCGTTCAGGTGGTCAATCTCATGCTGAAAAACACGCGCTAAAATTCCTCCAACTTCCATTTTTATTTCTTTTTCGTCGGGTGTAATGCCGCACACAACAATTTTTCCGGCGCGTTTTATTTTTGCGGAAATTCCCGGAAAAGAAAGACATCCCTCTTCAAAATAACAATTATCCGACGATAATAAAATCTGCGGATTAAAAAGTATTATCGGTTTCTGAATGCCATCCGGTTTTATATCGGCGACAAAAACGCTTAATAATTCGCCGACCTGATTGGCAGCAAGACCGATTCCGTTGAAAAAATACATCGTCTCAAGCATATCTCTGGAAAATTTTATGAGTTTGCCGTCAATACGGTTAATTTTCGCCGTCTTGGTTTTAAGTATTTTTTCCGGATATTTTTTTATCTGAAGAATTGCCATAATATTCTCGTTTATACTCGGATTGATTACAGCGATAATTGACCGATGCCAGCGATAAATCGCCGTAATCGGTTTTTCATCGTTGTAATCATCTTACTAAAAATATTAAACCGTTTCAAGAGGATCCACATCAAAGACGACATTGACATCTTTCTTCCTGTGGGAATTCGCTATTCTTAATAACCCTGCGCGGACAACCGGAAAATCGCTTTCTTTTAATTTCAGAAGAATCTGCCATCTGTGTTTGGATGCAAGATATGATGCGGTTTTAGGAACAGGTCCGAGAACGGTCAGTTCGGTTATACCGTCCAATTTTTCGGCAAGTTTTTCCGACTGGGAAATTACTGTCTTTTCATTTTTGCCTGAGAGCGTTATGCTTATCAATTTTATAAACGGCGGCCATAAAAACTCTTCCCTGTATGCCGCTTCATGCTCGTAAAATGATTCGTAATCAAACTCTGCTGCGTATTTTATCGCGTAATGTTCCGGATTGTCCGTCTGAATTATTACCTGACCGGTTGACAAACCCCTCCCGCATCGGCCTATTGCATTCGTTATAAGCGAAAAAGTCCGCTCGGCTGAACGAAAATCCGCAGAATACAAACCTGAAGAGGCATTTATAATTCCCACGACCGTCAGATTCGGAAAATCAAAACCTTTTGCGACAATTTGAGTGCCTATTAAAATACATGATTTCCCCGAGCTCATCATCCGAAACATTTTTGAATACGGGATTTCCGAGTCGGCGTCTATTCTCATTGTTTCGGTTGACGGAAATATTTTTTTTACGATTTCTTCAACTTTTTCCGTGCCGAAACCCATATAAATCATATCGCCCGAACAGACGGGACATTTGCTTGAATAATTTTGTGTGGTAGCATATCCGCAATAGTGACATAAAAGTCCCGACGGCTTTTTGTGCATGACCAGCGGTATTGAACATTTCGGACATTTTACTACATTCCCGCAAACGGAACACCGTACAACTGTTGCCCATCCGCGGCGGTTGATATGTAAAAAAATCTGTTTTTTCTGTAAAAGCGCGTTTGATATCGCGTATTTCAGCGGCTTCGTGAGTGCAAACCTTTTTGTATATTTTAAGTTGATAACCGAAATTTTAGGAAGCGGCCTTTTTTCAATTCTTTCCGTTAATTTTAATAGTTCAATCTCTCCTGTTTTCATTTTGTAATATGTTTCTACCGACGGCGTCGCAGAGCCGAGCACAACAACTCCTTTTGTGATTTTTGCTCTTTGGGTTGCCACATCCCTTGCGTGATATTTCGGCGATTGCATCTGTTTGTAAAAACTGTCATCTTCTTCGTCAAGAATAAAAAGTTTCGGATTTTTTAGAGGAAGAAAAATCGCTGAACGGCTGCCGAGAACAACTTTTATTTCGCCGGAAATCAGCCGCGACAGAAACTGATTTTTTTCCTTTTGAGATAAACTGCTGTGCCACACACCCACCGCCTCTCCGAAGTTATCTCGCAGCAACTCCTTGAACTGACTGAGCAAAGAAACATCAGGAACAAGATAAATCGCAGAATAATTATTTTTGATGCAAAAATCAATCGCCTGAATGTAAATTTCAGTTTTTCCGGAATCACTGGGACCAAAAAGAAGAAAACTTTTGGACTGATTTTTTTTAAGTGCTTCCGTGATTTTTTCGATTGAATTTTTCTGCTCTGAGGTGTGAATAAAAAAGGGTTCAGACGGACTACGACGACTAAATGTCTCCGTTTTTTTCGCAGAAATTTTACTTGAAGACGGTAAAATCAGATTTAATGCGACACCAAAAGAACACAGATAATACTCGGAAATCCATTTTGCAAGTTCAAGAAGTTCATCGTTTATCAGTGGCTCATTATCAACAACCTTTATTATTTTTCGTAGCCCGGAATTTATTCCGGGTTTTTGTGATTTTTTCCCTACGGGACTTCCGTTGGTCGCTTCTTTGATACCCACGATAAATCCGGTAAGTTTTTTATTGCCGAAAGGAACTACGGTGCGGCATCCGATTTTTATATCCTCATCGGAAATATAGTCAAAATTCTGGTTTATATTTACAGGAAGTGCAACTTCTAAAATCATTTCTTACCTTTTCCATTGAATTCTTTCATAATCTTTTTCATATCTTCCCAGGCATCTTTTTTCCAGTTCGGATTTCTTAAAAGCGCGGCGGGATGAAATGTGGGCATTAATTTAATTCTATTCGCATGGCTCACCCCCGAATGAATTCGGGGGCTACAATAGTAATCGTGAAATTTTCCCCGTAATTTTCCCAGCGGGGCGGAAATTCCTGTCAGTGTCGTTGCCGAAACGCTTCCCAGCGAGCAAATTATTTTCGGCTTGATAATTTCAATCTGTTTTTCAAGATAACTAATACAGCCGTTTATTTCGTCGGATGACGGCTTCCTGTCATTTCCTCTCTCATCCGGATGAGAAGGGTCAACCATCGGATGGCATTTTACTATATTCGCAATAAAAACATCCTCTCTTTTCATTCCCATTGCCAAAATAATTTTATCCAATAGTTGTCCGGAACGCCCTACAAAAGGCCTGCCGAGGCGGTCTTCATCAAACCCCGGACCTTCTCCGATAAACATAAGTTTTGCTTCCGGATTTCCTTCGCCAGGAACGGCATTTTTTCTTGATTTGTGAAGCGGACACTTTTTACAATTTTTAATTTCTTCGGCAAGTTTTTTCAATTTGCCATCAGCAATATTTTTTTTTCTTTTTTTCATATTTTTCCCTTTTTCCGATACAACAACACGGTCAACCCCATCTGCCTTTAACTGCTCAATATATTTTTTTGTCAACCGAATAATTTCGTTAAAATAAGTCATAATATTTTTTGGTGATTTTTTTCGCCAAAAGTTTTTTTGGAATATTTTTGAATTTTTCAATTTTGCTTTTTGTAATAATCGCACCCGTCGTCTTATCGCTGTTTATTGAGTCAGTTTTATTCGCTATGATCATATCAAGTTTTTTTTCTTCAAGTTTTTTCTGTGCGTTTTTTATGAGTTCGTCGGTTTCCAGCGCGAAACCGACAAGTATCCTTGAACCCTTGATTTTAGAAACCTCAAAAAGAATGTCAGGATTCGGAATAAGTTTTAGATTTACTGAATCGCCGGTTTTTTTGATTTTATTTTCGGAAAACTTCCCTGCTTTGTAATCACCGACGGCTGCGCAGGATATAAAAACATCGCATTTCCCGAAATATTTTTTAACCTGCCCGAACATTTGTTCGGCTGAAATAACATTAATCACTTTTATTTCTTTTGGCGGCTGTAAATTTGTCGGACCGCTTATCAAAATTACTTTTACGCCGTTTTTTTTTGACTCTTCCGCCAGCAAATACCCCGTTTTGCCCGACGAGTCATTTGATATAAACCTCACAGGGTCAATATATTCCTTCGTGGGACCAGCCGTTATCAGAACTGTTTTCAGCTTCATATTATTAAACTTTCCATTCTTCAAGTACTTTACATGAGAAGATAATGTGGCAAAACCACTTCAAAATGATTACTGTCAAAAATGTTGAAATATGGAGAAATCAAACTATTGGAACCGTCCCCATATACACCTTTTATTAATGATAAATCCAATAAAACTCCGAATTTTTCTGGAAACCGTCATAATAAAGAACATACCCATCATGATCATATTCTTCAATTTTAAAAACAACTTCGACTTTTCCATCGTTATCATAATCCCCAGCATCTATAAGTCGCATATTGGATTTCAAATATCTACATTTTGAATTCGATAACAAAAACCAAGCATATTGGTTGTTCCCGGTTTTGGATTCAGCAAAATCAGATGTATCAGCATTCGTCTCAACTTTATTGTCAATCGTAATACAGATAAGTTTATCATTTATCGATTTATATGATTTTTCAAGTTTATATTTTTTGTAAATATCAACTGTAGTGTCTTTAAGAAGTTCAGTGGTTGCTACAGAAAGCGCTTTAGAGATATCCATTTTGCTTGGTACATATGGTTTCCATTTTTCTGGGTCTTGACATGATGAAGAAGTACATACCACTATTGGTCTATACACTGGTTTATCTATCCAACCAGAAAAGTCCTCAGATGGTTTCCCAAGACGAGGGACATCGTTCATATTTTTTATGTAATGGATTCCAATGTCTTTATAGTAATCTATAGTTTCGGGCAATATTGACTTTATTTTGCCAATTTCTTTTCCGTTAAAACAAATAGTCCAATCAAGCGTTTTAGGATAATAGGGAAGGCAATTGTTCGGTGGTTGAAAATCAGTCGGAAATGATTTCCATTCATTATTTTTCTTCTCGAAGGCAACACGGATATCAAAAGGATTTATTGTATCTATGTCCCAATTATTAAAATTCTGCTCAATAATTCCAACAATTAATCTATCTGCCAATAAATTTGAAAATGATGAAAGTATTATCGTTGCTATAGTTATGATTGCTTTTGTAGTTCGTATTTTTTTCATTGTGATTTCTATCAAAAATGTATGAAAGTTGGAGTAATCATAGCAAAATTAAAATGCAACATTTATTGCAAAAATCTTTGCTTTATATTATTTTAATATTTTCTTGATTTCAGAAATAATCTCTTGCGGTTCGGACATTCTGCCGATATTGTCGCCGCCACAGGCAAGTTCGCCTTTTTCGGGTCCTATAAAATAATATCCGATTTTTTTAAGGTAAGAAATGTTTTTTTGCGTTATCGGATTTTTGTACATTTCCGAGTTCATCGCGGGACAGAGGACAATCGGACATTTTACCGATAGCACAAGCGTTGTAAGGGAATCGTCGGCAATGCCTGATGCAATTTTTGCAATAACATTTGCCGTAGCGGGCGCAATCAAAAATAAATCCGATTTTTTCGCTATTGTTATATGTTCTATCTCCCAATCAAAATTACTTGCAAACATATCAAAATAAACCTTATTTTTTGAAAGTGTCTGAATTGTAAGCGGCGTAATAAATTCTGCGGCATTTTTCGTCATAACGGGAATTACCGTCGCTTTTTCTTTAATCAAAAGCCGTATTATCTCTGCGGATTTATACGCTGCGACTGAACCGCTGATGCCTACGATAATGTTTTTATTTTTAATTGACATTTTTTTCCCTCCTGTTTTTTACTATTTTTTTTAACTCGTTAAATGCCCTGTTAAGTTTATCGTTAACGATTACATAATCATAAAATTTTTTATATCCCATTTCTTTGCGGGAATTTTTAAGCCGTCTCTGAATTTCTTTTTCCGTATCGCGGTGCCGGTTTCTTATACGCTCTTCTAAAATTTTCATTGACGGCGGAGCAATGAAAATCAAAAGCGACTGCGGGTAATATTTTTTTACATTGAGAGCGCCTATCACATCAACATCCAAAACGACATCTTCGCCGGCTTTAAGTTTTTTGTCAAGTTGTTTCTTCAGCGTTCCGTAATGATGCCCGTGGACCAGTGCCGTTTCTACGAATTCATTCGCTTTTTTTCTTCGTAAAAACTCTTTTGCCGATATAAAAAAATAATCCCTGCCGTTTTTTTCATTTTTTGACGGCGGGCGGGTCGTAGCGGAAACGGAGTAGGAAAGCCCTCTCACTTTTTTCATAAGAAGTTTAATAAGCGTTGTTTTTCCCGCACCCGACGGTGCAGATATTATAATGGGAATTCCGGTTTTCATTTTTCTGAACGCAGATTACACAGTTACTAAGGGGAGCATAAAATACTTT
>PEVQ01000013.1:0-6234 GCA_002780205.1 Elusimicrobia bacterium CG06_land_8_20_14_3_00_38_11 | reverse complement strand
CACTCAGGGTGACAGACGAAGTGCTTCACCAATGTAAAGTATATTCCGCTCTGAGTAGTAACGACAGAGAATTAGAGAATTAGTCAAGGCAATATCTAATTCTCTGTCGTTTAAACTAATTCTCTGCCTTTTTCTCTGCGTCCATCTGTGGTTTTAACTTTTTTTTAAGAATATCTATTGACTTAAGAACCTGCTGTTGAATTTTCTCGTCGGGCAAGCCAATTCCAACCGCCTTTTTCCAGTAAAAAAGCGCATTGTCAAAATCTCCTTTAAGATAATAACAGTTTCCTATGTTGTTATAAACCTCGCCGTAATTCCGCAGCGCGACTGAAATTTTGTATGACTCAATCGCCTTGTCATAATCATCAAATTTTCTGTACGTCTCACCTAAATCAAATGCGGTTCTTTCAGAATGGTAATAATCCAATTTTATCGCTTTTTCGTATTCTTTTGCCGCCAGTTGCAAGGCATTTACGGAAAAATATAAATCGCCTTTCCGTCTGGCAATATCTCCCGTAAATTTTGGAATCACTATTTCACAAATTAGAAATATCCAGCCCGCAAGAATTATCAAAAATAAAAGAAGGGACGGATGTTTTTGAGGAACTTCGGTAAGATATTTTTTTTCTTGGTATGATTCCGAGATACCGAAAAGCACAAACATTGTGGATGCAACCGGAACTATTGAAAAAGGGAAATTGGTTAAACCATATACAAAAACGGAAAATGCGCCTGTAAAAATACCCATCATCAGATTGAATTCCGACTCTTCCGATTTCATCTTGCTATGAAGTAATTTTGCACACCGAAAAAAGAAAACAAAAAATACCGATATAAAAGCGATGATGCCGAAAATACCGGTTTCGGCAAGACGCTGTAAAAACTCGTTGTGCAGATTTGATTCGCTTGTGCTTTTTAACCGAGTGCCTCTTTTAATTTTTGATTGGTAATTCGCAAAATTAACTTTCAGGTTTCCGGCGCCGACACCAAAAAGCGGATGTTCTTTGAACATTTCCATGCCTGTTTTCCACTTAAAAATCCTTTCAGTAACCGATACATTTTCTTCGCCGAAAAAACTTTTTACTGTCTTAAAATTGTCAATTGAAATAATAAATACCGCCGAAAACAAAAGGAAAAGCCAGAAAGTTCCTCTAAAAAATCTTTTTGCCGTTATAAATTTAACTTTCAGATAAATCATCTGTAAGATGCTTAAACATACCACCGCCAAAAAAAATGCCAGCCACGCGCCGCGCGTTTTTGCAATTCCTATGTTAAACACTACCAGAAAGCAAAAAAGCATCCAGAAAATATGTTTTGACGGCCGGCGGGTTGAAATCATTTTTACAAAAATCAGAGGGAAAACGAGCAAAAGATAACCTGAAAAAAAGTTGGGATTGCCGAATGTTGAAGATGGTCTTCCACCGAAATCATAAAGCCATTTGATTGGGTCAAGACGGAGATATTGCAAAACCCCGTAGATGGTTACTATGAATGCTGAAACGAATATGACATCTAAAATTTTTATTGAATCGTTATCGGAAAACTCTCTGGCGGTAAAATAAACGGAAGCAATCACAATCCAAAAAAAGAGAAACTCAAAAACCAATTGGTGGTGAACCGCATTAACGGAAGATGCCGCTATTGCCACAAGATATAAAATAAGCGGAACTCCGAGCCACCCGCTTTTAAGTTGCTGTCTTTTCACCAATATCTTGAGTATAAGAAGCAGGGCAACAGCAAGACCGAAAATATAAAAAATTGTTTCTTTGATTAAAAAATTATCTTTTGTTCCCGTGTAAAAAGCGAGCGGGGTTAAAAAAATAATTATTTGAATACACAGAAAAGAAATTTTTTTCGTCATTTGTCAAAAAACTGCATAGCCACAGATTAACGCAGATTTTCACAGACGACAGCATTGCTGTCATTCTGAGGACGAAGTCCGAAGAATCTCAAAGACGAGATGCTTCACTAATCGTTCAGCATGACATTTCTGTATTCATCCGTGTCCATCTGGGGTTGCTTTTATATTTACTACGCTTTGAGAAAATTTTGCGAAGCAACGATAAGGGCGTTCATTTTTTTCCGACTATCCGCTTCAACATAGAGACGAACAACCGGCTCCGTTCCCGAAAGCCGAAGTCCGACCCACGAGCCGTCATCTAACAGAAATTTATACCCGTCCGTTTTATTTATATTTTTTACTCTAATTGACGCAATCGCAGGCGGCGGGTTTTGTTCAAGTTTTTGCTTGATGCTATTCATTTTTTCAGCAGGTAGACGAAAATTAAGCCGTTCCGACAATATCGTTCCGACCTCTCTGTAAATCTGTTTCAGAATTTCTCTGACGGGTTTTTTACAAATAGCAACCATTTCTGCCGCCAAAAGACAGGCAAGGATACCGTCTTTTTCGGGAATATGGCCCATAATGGTAAGTCCGCCGGACTCCTCGCCGCCGATAATCATTTTTTCTTTTGTCATTACCTCGCCGATGTACTTAAAACCGACCGGTGTCTCCCTAACCTCAACATTATACTTTTTTGCTACGGCGTCAACGAGATGGGTCGTCATAACCGAGCGGGCGACCACACCTTTCCACTTTCTTGTTTTTACGAGATGGTCAAGTAAAAGCGCTATGGTTTCATTCGGCGTTATAAAAGTTCCGTCGCTGTCCATAATGCCAAATCTGTCGGCATCGCCGTCGGTGGCAAGCCCAAGTTGAAATTTTTCTTTTTTCAGGATTTGTAAAAGTTCACCGAGATTTTTTTCTGCGGGCTCCGGCGGGTTACCGCCGAATAAAACATCCCGCCAATTATGAAGCACTTTTATTTTACAGCCGCTATCTATCAAAATTTTATCAAGATACCCGCGTCCTGTTCCGTAAAGAACATCCACAAGAATTTTCAATCTTGATTTTTTAATAGCGTCAATATCCACAAGTTCTTTTATTCTTTTGATGTAAGTTTTTTCCGGTTCAATTTCTTCAATCAGTTTTTTTCTTTTCCCTTCTTCCCAACTCATTTCTTTAATCTCGTCCCTCGTCCCTCGTCCCATAAGTTCTTCGCATCTACCCTCTATTGCTTTTGTAGTTTCCGGCAATGCAGGACCGCCCCATGAAGGTGAAAATTTTAAGCCGTTATATTCCGGAGGATTATGACTTGCGGTAAAATTTAGGCCGCCTGCGATTTTTCGTCTTAAAATTTCGTAAGATATAACGGGCGTCGGACAATCTCTCTTCGTCAAAAAAACTTTTATTCCGTTTGCGGCAAGAACTTGTGAAGATATTTTCGCAAAATTTTCCGAGTGAAAACGGGTGTCGTAACCGACAATGACAGAGGGAAGTGGGAAGTGGGAAGTGGGAAGTGATTTTTGTTCTTCCATCTTCCATCTTCCATCTTCCATCTTTTTTACATAATCTGCAATCGCCTGACTGACAATTTTTACATTATCAAAAGTAAAATCGTCGGCAATTATTCCACGCCAACCGGATGTTCCGAATTTTATCACTTTTGTCCTCCAATAATAATTTTTGCCACAGAGGCACAAAGAACACAGAGTTTTTAATTTTTAATTCTGTTTTTTTGACAGGATTAACAAGATTTTGACTATCCTGTAAATCCCGTCAGAATCTGTCTTTTTCTCCGTGCACTCTGTGTCTCTGTGGCTTTTATTCTATCTCCGTATTATTCGGATTCTTTTATTTTCATAAACTTAACTAACATTTCTGAAATACCGTTTAATACCACGGAAATTATGTAAATTGCAATCGCAAGCGCCACTGATACAAAAATTGCAAAAAGTATGTTCTGAAAAAGAAGCGAAATGAAAATTATTACAACTATGACGATTCCTGCAACGGCAGAAAGCCAGGAGAGAAACTTGAAGGCATTTGATATTCTTTCAAGCGCACGGTAAGGCGTGATTTTTAATTTCTCAACTGATGCTGCGAACTGAAGAGTTCTACCGCAATTTTTACAATACCAAGCCCTGAGTGAATTTTGTGTGTGGCAAAAATCACAGACCTTTTCGCTGCCTGCGGAAATCTGTTTTCTGCGAAAAATATAAAGTTTTTCAACAAGCCCCAAAACCAACCACAGGTTTATTCCCACTACGGCACCTGCAGACGCCTCTATAAATCTGAAAGTAAGCCATGAGGAGCGGCTGGGGTCCATCAACAAACCCGCATACAGTGTTGAACCAAGAATCCCGCCGATAGAACCGCCGACAATTCCGGCAACCAGCCCCGCTATTATTTTTTTTCTGTTCCTCTCTATCAAACCGCTGGTCATTCCTACAAAAAGACCGACAACTCCCCAAGAAATCAGATGTGATATGGAATAGGCAGATGTGGAATTGGCAAATAAATCATAGACAGGCCTGTTAATTAACCCGCCGATAATGCCGCCGATGCATCCGAGCACGCCGCCCAGAAGCGCTTTATACGAGGAACGCTCAATAATTCCGCCGACGTTTCCCAAAAAAGTTCCCACTATTGCAAAACGAACAAGCAATTCTACCGTCAGAGAAGGTGCGGTGTCCATGGACATTACGCGGTTCAAAGCAATTGAAAGCATCCACCCGATAATTCCCGCGAACATCCCGCCGAGCGCGCGCCGCATTATCCAACTAAAAGTTCCGGCGGCACTTAATAACTTCTGACTTCTTGTTGTCAAAGCCAGTCCGCATCTACTGCAATACTTTTCCGCTGAATCGGCAACATTACTGCAACTCGGACAAATCATCTGATTGCCTCCTTAATCGCAGAGTGAGCAAGAAATTTCTGTAGAGCATCAACCTGCCTACCGCCAGGCAGGTTTGCGACTTATTCTTTCCAGAAGCAAATTGCAGAGCGACCACAGGGGAGCGTCTCAAAGCGACCGCAGGGAGTCCCCGTGGGAATATTTGCTTGCGAGCGACATTCATTTTTTACCTCCGGTGATTTTTATCATTTGGTTGTGAATTTTTAAGTTTGATGCGACAAGCGTTTCGCCGAACAAATAATTATTTCTGCCTGCAAAATCCGTTACATTACCGCCTGCTTCTCTAACGATTATTGCTCCCGCGGCGACATCCCACGGATTTAATCCCTCCTCCCAAAAAGCGTCAAACCGACCGCATGCGACATAGCATAAATCAATCGCCGCAGAACCTAATCGCCGCAACCCCTCTGCACTACGGCAAAACTCTCTAAACTTTTCATCAACAGATTTTTGCCTTTTTTCATAATTGTATGGAAAACCGGTAACAATCAGAGAATGCTTAAGGTCATTTATTTTTGAAACACCTATTTTTTTTCCGTTGAGATACGCACCTTTGTTTTTTATAGCGTGAAAAAATTCTCCGCTTATCGGATTATAAACAATTCCGAACAGCGCTTTATTTCCGTCGTAAAGAGCAAGTGAAATAGAAAAAATCGGAAGTTTATGAATAAAATTAACCGTGCCGTCCAATGGGTCAATAATCCAAACAAGTCCGTTCTTCCGTCTGTTAATTTCTTCGCAACTTTCCTCGCATAAAAAATCAATATCGGGAAACTTTTCGCCTAAAATTTTTATTATTGATTTTTCAGAATTTTTATCGGCAGCGGTAACCGGATTTCTTGTGCCTTTGTATTCTATTTTGAAATTTTCCAAATAGTATTTTTTAAGAATTTTCCCTGCCAAAAAAACGGATTTTTTGGCTTCATTAAAATATTTTGAGATATCAAGCATTAGTTTTTATTATATCAGATTAAAATTATTTTTACAAGTTTGGCAACCCGTTTGCCGAGAGCGATGCACTGTTTTTCTGCGCGATTATCCGGTGAACCGATTGCAACCGGTCCGTAATGGTCGTTTTTTGCTGTACCTTGAATGAGCATTCCGTGAATAAGAAATGCCTGCAAAATTGAAAGTATCGTGGTCTCGTTTCCGCCGCCGATATTTGCCGACGATGTGAAAGCTCCGCCGACCTTCCCTTCAAGTTTGCCGTGAAGAATTACCGAATCGTCTATAAGTTTTTTGACAGGCGCCGCCATCTGACCGTAATAGGTCGGAGAGCCGAAAATAAATCCGTCGTAATGAATAAGTTCGTCGGGTAGAACGCTGTCAACCGTTTTTACGGTAACCTCGCAACTTTCTTCCTTAACGCCCTTCGCAACAAACTCCGCCATCTTTTTTACATTTCCGCCTTTTGAATAATAAGCAACAAGAATTTTCGCCATTTTTTATCTCCTTTTTTATTATTGCGTAATGTCAA
>PEVQ01000154.1 GCA_002780205.1 Elusimicrobia bacterium CG06_land_8_20_14_3_00_38_11 | reverse complement strand
TTTTTACTTTACAGAACCTCAATCCGCACCTTCAAACTTTTCGGCACCGGCAATTTCCGGCTTTTTGATTTCTATATTTACCTGTTTAATATATTTTTTCACTATTTTTTCCGTGTTGATGATATGCAGTTTTTCAAAAAGAAAGACAAACTTTTTTTCAAGTTCGGACATAATCTGACTTTTAATGTTTTTGTCAATAGACCATGTTTCTTTCTTAAACGGTCCCCATGCTTTCTTGCGGGTTTTATAGAAAAATTTGGATTCCGTTTCACCTTCTTTTTTCTCACCGGCCGCATTAACTTTAAGCCACTCATATATTTTGTTTTTCAGTTCGGCGGGAAATAACGGTGAATCAAAAATCATATTTTGGAATTCAGTTGCAAGATGGATTTCAGCCGCACCTGTTTTTGGAAATTTATCAAACATATCCGAAGGTAATGTTGAAGCACCATGCTGAACGCAACCGGCCAATCCGTAATCATTTCGGGCTATTTTAGAAAGTTTTTCAAGCGTGGCGAAATCAAGTTTTACATTTTTTACCGGTTTACCGTCTGCATCAAGCACTCCGCCGTGTTTTGTGCCTGTTTGAACCGCCATTTTAGAGATGCCTATTTTTTCTTTACCCAGTGTTTCATTAAATCCATCCATATACGCCCGGAATTCATCTTCGTTTGAATTTTTTCCGCCGATTTCTCCAATTTCTCCACCGAGCATAACGGTTACATCCTTTGGTTCAATTGAGCGGATATAATTTGTAAGTTCAACCGCTAACCCATAATTCGGTTTCTGCTGCTCTTTTACCGTCGGCCTTGACAAATCAACAAGTGTTGAAGTATCTAAATCAATTGAATAAAATCCGGCTTCAATTGCTTCCGCAATCAGTTTTTTAATTCCCTCAAGTTCTTTTTGCGGGTCTGTTTTATAGCCCTTTTCCTTTACCTGAAAATGGTCGCCCTGAATGAAAACAGGATATTTATATTTTTCTTTGAGAGCGGCGGCAAGAACAGCCGATACAAACTCCGACGGCTTCTGGTCGCAATATCCCATTTCGCTTCTTGCAATCTCAAAAATAATTGCTGCTGATTTTGTTTTTTTTGCAGCACGTATTACAGCACAAGCCATATCATAAGCCATGCCGCGCAAATTCATCGCAGGCACGGTAATTCCAGAAACTTCGCCTTTGCCCATTGCCTTGTAAAGTTCACAAAGCGAGGCAGGTCCCAGCCCTTTTTCCTGTGCTTTTTTGCGGATAAGATACCTGCAGTATTTTTTCGTCTCATCATCCCCGAAAACAGCGTCGTTAATCAAAACATCAACATCATTATACTTTTCCATTGAACCTCCCTAAATGCGGTGATACGATAATACGGTGATAAGGTAATATGTAAAAACCATATCAGCATATAAGCATATCATCGTTTTTTTATCTTACTTATCTTATATTCGCCGATTTTTCTGTATTTTTCATATCTTTCTTCAAGTAATTTTTCTATTGATAACTTTTTAAGTTCCGATAGGTATTTTTTTATTGATATAGCAAGTATCTTTGCTGTTTCTTCGGCGTTTCTGTGAGACCCGCCCAACGGTTCTTTTACTATTTCGTCTATAATTCCGAATTTTTTTAAATCCTGTGCGGTAAGTTTTAATGATTCCGCTACCTCAGAAATTTTTTTTGCATCGGCATCCTTGAATAAAATTGC
>PEVQ01000059.1 GCA_002780205.1 Elusimicrobia bacterium CG06_land_8_20_14_3_00_38_11 | reverse complement strand
ACAAGATAACATCGCCCAACAAGTTGGGCAACTACTTTACAGATAACATCGCCCAACAAGTTGGGCAACTACTTTACAGTAAGTTTCCCTTTTATCTGATTCAATTTTACTGCGGTGATTCCCTGTACTTCCAGCAAATCCTCAACTTTTGCGAACTTTTTATTTTTTCTGTAATTGACGATGCTCCTCGCCTGAATCCATGTGAACCCCGCACTATGCAGAGCATCCATATTCGCGGTATTTATGTCAACCTTTCCGACATTTTCCTTTTGTAATTTTCCTTTTTCCATTTCCTTCAGTTTTTGTTTTGCAAGTTCAATTTTATTTTTTGATTCTTTATGGTTCGGGTCAATTTTCAGAACTTCTTCCCAGCCGGCGATGGCAAGTTCGTATTCCCCTTTTTGATAATGTTTGAATGCGGCGTCATAATGCTGTTTTTTGAGCGCCGATTTTTCCTGCTCGGTTAAGTCATTCGGTTTTTTCTCTTCCTTAACCGCCGGGGGGTTAATTTCCGCACCCTTAAGGGTGCGCTGTGACGGCGGGCGAACGGGAGACGGCATCTCCGGAATAATCATCCCTTCATCTTTCGCCTTCTGCTCTTTCATCTCCAACTTCTTTTCGGCTTTCTTCGGCAGTGAATATCTGAATGTCAGCGACAACCGATGGCTTCCCGATGTCCCCGACAATTGCAGCGGAAGCAAAAATGCATAATCAAGTTGAAGCCCGGATTCTTTGAACATTTTATTATATGAAAAACCGAGTGAGAGTTCCCTGTCGTTCCCGCCAAAACGGGCGGACCAGGTATTGTAATTAAACCATGTTTCAACGCCGCCGGAAATTTTCATGTCCGCATCGTTATCCGCAGGTTTTCTGTAAGAAACATCAACAGTCGGGGTGATATTTTCAAAAAATGCAAGGTCACCGATGCGGTAAGCGGTGCCGAATTTCACGAGCATCGGAACTTTATCCTCCGTTTTTAATCCCACATCCGGCTGTAAAATATTCAGCGCTGAAAGTCCGAATGAGAAATTAGACGGTTTCAATAAAAATCCGATATCGGGAGTAAATCCGCCCGCGGATGTTTTGTCAAACACCGGGTCGTCAAGGGCTTTTGTCCTGTCATCAAGCGTATATGAATGCGTGAGATATTTCAAGTTAATTCCTGCCATAACCGGAAAATTTAATTTCAGCAGTTCGGCAAAATCATTTGCATAACTTGCCGAAATCGTGTTCTCCCTGTAAAATCCCCACAGCGCAAAATCGGTTATTGTGAAACCGAAAGCCCCTATTTCCGTCGGATAAACGCCGGCTGCAAACATTTGGGTTAGATTTACATCG
>PEVQ01000110.1 GCA_002780205.1 Elusimicrobia bacterium CG06_land_8_20_14_3_00_38_11 | reverse complement strand
TATCTTGAAACTTTTTTTGCGTAGTTGCATCAAAATAAAATGTGAATTTGCAGAATGGCAGGTTTTAACCTGCCGTCAACGGAGCAAATTCAAGCAACAAATGTAGCCCCCAGTTTCAACTGGGGGTGAGCGAAGCGAATGGAGGTGATTTTTTATGAAGATTAGACCGCTCGGCGACAGAGTAATTGTCAAGCCGGCAGAGGAAAAAGAGGTGAAGAAAGGCAGAATTATAATTCCGGATACGGCGAAGGAAAAACCGCAAGAAGGCGAAGTTATCGCGGTAGGGCCAGGGAAAGTTGACGAAACAGGTAAAAAAATTCCGATGGACGTCAAAGCAGGCGATAAAATTCTCTACGGAAAATATTCCGGAACGGAAATAAAAATCGACGACAAAGAATATCTCATTATGCATCAGGAAGATATTTTGGGAATAATTGAATAATCACGAATAGAGGCACACGAATAAAGGCAAATATCACGAACACTGCACGAATAACGGCATTGATTTTATTCGTGAACATTCGTGATAAAATTCGTGATACTTTATTCGTGAAAAAGGAGGTAGATAAAAATGGCAAAACAACTGAAGTTTTCTGACGAGGCAATGCGAGCTATAAAATCAGGCGTTGATAAACTCGCAAATGCGGTAAAGGTAACTCTGGGACCGAAAGGCAGATATGTGGTGCTTGATAAAAAGTTCGGCTCACCGACGGTAACTAACGACGGCGTGACTATCGCGAAAGAGATTGAACTTGAAGACCCGTTTGAAAATATGGGTGCGGAACTTGTAAAAGAGGTCGCATCAAAAACAAACGATGTCGCAGGTGACGGCACGACTACGGCGACGCTTCTTGCACAATCAATCATCACGGAGGGTTTAAGAAATGTCACCGCGGGTGCAAATGCAATTCATGTAAAAAGAGGAATTGACAAAGCGGTTGATGCAGCCGTAAATTACATCAAAAAAGTTGCCAAGAAAATTCCGCAGGACAATCTTGAGAAAGCGAAAGATGAAATCGGGCAGATTGCCACTATTTCCGCGAATAACATGGAAATCGGAAATCTCATAGCGGATGCGATATTAAAAGTCGGGAAAGACGGCGTCATCACGGTTGAAGAGGGGAAGTCCGCGGAAACCACTCTTGAAGTCGTAGAGGGAATGCAGTTTGACAGGGGCTATGTTTCGCCGTATTTTGTCACCGATGCGGAAAGAATGGAAGCGGTTTTAGAGGATGCTTACATCATCATCACCGATAAAAAACTTTCATCAATGCAGGACCTTCTTCCGCTTTTGGAAAAAATTGCGCAGACCGGCAAACAGTTTTTAATTATCGCCGAAGATTTAGAGGGCGAGGCATTGGCAACTCTGGTCGTAAATAAACTTCGCGGAACGCTTAAATGCGCCGCAGTGAAAGCGCCCGGTTTCGGCGACAGAAGAAAGGAAATGCTTGAGGACATCGCAACATTGACGAAAGGTCAGGTTATTTCCGATGAGTTGGGGCTGAAAATTGAGAAAATCGGACTTGATATGCTGGGTTCGGCGAAACACATCGTTATTGACAAGGAAAATACGACTATTGTCAACGGCGCCGGCAACAAGGAAGACATCAAAAAGCGGGTCAACCAAATTAGAAAACAGATTGAGGATTCAACATCCGATTACGACAAAGAAAAACTTCAGGAACGGCTTGCAAAACTTGTCGGCGGGGTTGCGATTATAAATGTCGGTGCATCAACCGAGACCGAGATGAAATCCAAAAAATTCAAGGTTGAAGATGCGATGCATGCCACCCGTGCCGCTGTTGAGGAAGGCATTATACCCGGCGGCGGAGTTGTGCTTCTGAGGGCGATTGCGGAAGTTGAAAAACTCAAAAGCAGCGATCCTGACGAGCAGACCGGAATGAACATCGTCAAACGGGCGCTTGAGGATCCGCTCAGGCAGATTGCCGAAAACGCCGGCATTGAAGGTTCCATAGTTGTTGACAGGATTAGAAAAGAATCAAATGTCAACTTCGGGCTGAATGCCGAGACTGGCGAGTATGTTGATATGATAAAGGCGGGAATTATTGACCCGGCAAAGGTTACCAGATTTGCTTTGCAGAACGCATCGTCAATATCCGGACTTTTGCTGACAACCGAATGTCTTATTACCGACATTCCCGAAAAAGACAAAGGGCCGATGATGCCTCCTGGCGGAATGGGCGGGATGGGCGGCGGAATGTATTAAAAGCAATTAAAAATTGAAAATTGAAAATGAAAAATTTTTAATTGATGTTAAAAAAGGGCTGGAATTGTCTTCCGGCTCTTTTTTATTTTGAGATTTATCATCGGTAAATGAAAAAAAGTACTTGACAAAACGCCAAAAATACTTTATAATTATAGTGGAGAAAGATTACAGCGATGGAAGGCACGATGGCAGCGATATTGATTTATCTCCGTTATCGGGTTGTTTATCGTTGTAATCAGTTGTTAACACGATAAAGGCAAATGCCGGTGTGATAACCGGCAGGCGCAAAGCTACGGAACCTTGAAGGTTGGTCCGGCTGCCGTTTTGAGAGTAAGTTGTTGTGGAAAGACAGCCGGATTTTGTGAGGTCAGCCGAGTTGCCGAATATTAAGACAATTAAAAATTAAAAATGCAAAATTAAAAATTAGAAAAAAAATACCACAATTTTTCATTTTTAGTTGCCAATTTTTAATTGTTTTAGTCGGCGATTCGGTTTTTGTTTAGAAAAAGATTACAGTGATAAAAGAAAGATTACAGTGATGTTGACTTATCACCGTAATCGGTTTGTAAATCGCCGTAATCATCTTTAACACGATAAAGGCAAACCCGTCGGTCGTTATGACCCAAGTCCCCTGATATAACATCAGAGGATTACCAAGGCGGGGGCGCAAAGATACAGAATCTACGAGGCGTCCCGATAAATCGGGGCGAATCAAGATGGCTGAACTGCCGAAAGATGTTTTAACCGCATACAGCGGAAATACTGATTTTGCCGCAAAAGAAAATAAAACCGAACAAGTGTTCGGCAACCGAACAAGTGTTCGGCAACCGAACAAGTGTTCGGCTTTGGAGCGGCTTTTTTATTTGATAAACAAAGGAATTATAATTAACCCGGAAGAATACAAAATAAATTTCGCCCCTGCGGGACTTCCTGCGGTCGCAAAAATAATTCTTTTGGGATTTTTAGTTTTAAGTTCAAATTTTATTTGGGCTATTTCTTCAATCACTTCGCCCAATAAATCCGCTTACAGCATTCAGTATATTCCCGTAAACGGGACGGCATCTGAGGATACAAAAAGGGTTGAGGTGCAAATTGAACAGGTTGAATCAAAGACATACTGGGACGGAAAATGCTGGGTCGGAAAGCCGAACTGGCTTCTTTGCAGCGGCACGACTTCGTGGACATATCCCATTTCAACATACTTTTCAGAAAATCTTTCTTACAACATAAAATCCCGTGCAACTGATACCTCCGGAAATGTAGAAACACCTTCCGACGGTATAACATTTGTTATAGACAAAAGACCGCCCACTTCATACATTTCATTCCCTGAAAACGAAAAAACATATTCCGATGTCCCGAAAATTTACGGTCAGGCGCAGGACTGGGGAAGCGGCGTGGCTTTTGTTAGAGTGCGGCTTAAAGATGAAACCGACGGAACATTCTGGGACGGAAAGAATTGGACTGCAAACGAGGTACAGGTAAAAGCGGAGGGTGTTTCGTCGTTTTCTTTGTCCGTAAATATATGGAAAATAAACCATCAATATAATGTAACTTCGCAGGCGGTTGATTTTGCGCAACTTGAACAATCACTGTATTCCGGTTGGAATTTTTCAATTATCTCCGCATTAAAATTATCGGCGAAAACATCAAAAATGATTTATAATTATGGAGAACAGATTGAGGTTAAAATTGATATTGAGAATCCAACAACTTCAACCCAAATTTTAGAACTGCCGTCATCAAAAATTTACGATTTTACAGTTGATTCTTTGTATAAATATTCCGATGCTAAAACATTCGCGTTATCAAAAACGGTTTATATTTTTCAGCCGGGAAATACCGCATATTCCGAAAAAGTTGCTCAAATAATTCCCGAAGGGCAACATCTTTTAACGACGTCAATTGAGGACTTAAATCTTACATCAAAATATGTTTTTGATGTTACTGCTGATACAATAGCACCGTCAGTTGCGGTTCAGACCGTTACCGACGGTCAATACAGATATTTTTCAATTCCGGTTGCCGCAAATGTAACGGATAATTCCGCGATAAAATCGGTAATGCTTTTTAGCGGGACAAATTTCCGGGAGATGGTAAAAACCGCAGGTGACCTGTGGACGGGGACAATTCCTGCCGATTACAATACTTCCGATACGCTTTCATATCACATTGAGGCAATTGATATATCGGGCAATAAATCAACAACGGAAACAAAAACAATTTCAATAAAAGATGTTCCCGCACCGAAACCCGAGGATATAACGGTTGTCTCTCAACAGGATTTTTCATATATTATAGGACTTAAAAACTTTGCCGAACTTTCCGGTATTTATTACAGGGTTTATTACGATAAAGGCACCGGCGTTATTGATGAAGCGAATCCTCTCGGAATAATAAATGAAAGTGCAAAGACACTCATCACCCCGAAGTTAGCGCCGTCAACCGAGTATAAATTCGTTATAATGCCTGTTACGGAACTGGCGGCGGAAAATACGGATGCACTGCAATCTTCCGATATTCCCGAAATATCTATAAAAACACCCTCAAATGCAGAGGATTTTTGGACGGCGGGCGGAGGAGGAGGAATAAAAATGCTCGCACCCATACCGTCGGAGTTCAGAATTTCAACGGATGTAGTTCTTAGCGGCGGAAACAATGGCAGCGGCGTTCTTCCGATTATTCCGAGTCCGATTCCAATTCCATACTACCTGCCTATTCCAGGGGCGACATTGCCCGTAGTCATCACGAAACCGACCGATTATTATTATATTGAGGTCATCCTGTCATCGCAACCGATTGCGATTGGCTATAGCGACGATAATCAGGACGGTTTTTTGGACGGAACTTTCATAAAGGAAGCCAGCCTTGTAATTTTGAGATATGATGAAATTGAAAAAAAATGGCTCGGTGGTTTTGAAACGACTGTTGACACACAACTCAACAAATGTTTTGCATTCGCAGACAGGGCGGGAATGTATGCTTTGTTTTCGGTCTTCCAGATTGAGCCCGTTCCGATCAGCAATTTAACCGGTGAGGCGACCGAAAAATCGGAAGCGAAAATTAGTTGGCAGCAATCATCTTCCGCAATCTCGCAGCAGTATAATGTTTATTATGACAACAATCTTTATCTTGAAAAATTTTATTCCGCAAAATACCGCATTTACTGGGATGGAGGGACGGGAACTGTTGATTACTCAAACCCGCTCGCAGAACTTCAAAATCCGGCGGTTGAGTTTATTTCACAGAAACTTGAAAAAGGAATTTACAAATTTGCGGTTCGGGTCGTTGATATTGAAGGAACGGAAGAACAGAACATAAATTATGTCACTGTAAATATCAATGTGCCGGGCTCTGCTTCCGCCAGTATAAGAATCCCGAAAGAAGGAAAACGGCTGCGTGGCAATGCAGTTACCGTTATAGCGGATGCAACTCCGAATACGACCGGCGTTTTATTTCAATACAAATCTGTAGTTGCTCAATTTATTGAGCCTGATAAATCAGACAACTACACTGATTGGATAGATATAACATCTATTGACAAAAAGCCGTCTTACGCAATTTATTGGAATGTTTCTTCTTTACCAAATGGTAAATATCTCATTCGGGCGATTGCATATGATTCACTGAATCTGCCTGACATTAATCCCGCCCAAACAACTGTTTATATTGATGATGTCAACTGGGACATTTCTGAAGACGGCAACCCTTCCGTTGATGCGAATAATCAGCACAGAAAACAGGAAAAAATCACGGAAACAAATGCGGTTGAGGTTATGACTGCCGACGGAACTGGCGCTATTGTGCCCGAAGGTATCGTTGAAAAAGAAAGCGTTCTGGAAATAAAAACCCTCGCACAAAAAAATTTACCGCTTCCGACAGATTCTTCTCTTGAACCGATAGATGTTTTTCGCGATTATAATTTTAGCGACGGTAAGTCCGAGTTTGAAAAAGAGGTTACGATAATTCTGCCTTACCCTGATGAAAACAATGACGGAATTGTTGACGGAACCGACAAAAAAACGGAATCATTGGAAATTTATTATCTTGACGAAAAAAAGAACGAATGGAAAAAAGCGGACAACCGTTCAGGGCTCGGCGATGGAACAAACCCGGGGCAGGGCGATGGCAGGGATAATTCAAAAAATGATGGCACAGACAACCCCAATAATAAATTCGGTAGTAGCACCCTTAAGGGTGCTCTACTTACAAAAACAATTTCTGCGAGAGTAAATCACTTTACAAAATTCGGAATTTTTGCGAAAGCGCCGAAAACAAATCTTGATACTGTGAGCGTATATCCAAACCCGTTTAAGCCGTCAAAACACAAACAGATAACATTTGACGGACTTACGGCGAATATCAAAATAAAAATTTATACCGTCGCCGGCCGACTCGTTGATGAATTTGAAACATCAACCGACGGTAGTTATAACTGGAATCCCGACGGTGTTGCCTCAGGCGTTTATATCTATTATATTGAGGATAAAAATGGCAACGGCAGTAAAAAAGGCAAACTGGCTATAATCAGGTGACTGCGATGAAAAACTATAAATTAAAAATTAGAAATTGTTTTGTAGTTGCCGAACTTGTTCGGCTAATTGTAGTTGCCCAATTTATTGGGCTGTTATGCTTGATAAATCAAGCAACTACTTATGCTGCCGGAAAAACCTCTTCCGAATTTTTACTCATCCCTAAAAATGCCAGAGCTTCTGCTATGGCAGGTGCGGTGTCGTCGGTGGCAGATGATTCCACGGCAATTTTTTACAACCCCGCCGGAGTAGGATTTTTGAAAGAAAAAAATATTTCGCTGTCCCATAGTGAATGGCTTGAAAATATCAATTTTGAAAATGTTTCATACTCAATGCCATTACAGAAAAAACTCTCGCTCGGAGTTGGTTTTGAATATCTCGGAATTGGCGATATTCAAGGGCAAGAAAGTATGAACTCATCAATAAGTGAATTTAATTCTTACGATTTTTCATCAATAGTCGGACTGTCTTATCTATTTAATAAAAACTTCTCGGCCGGCGCCGCGGCCAGATATATTGAAGAAAAAATTGACGATGAAAAAACGTGGGCAGGTTCTTTTGATATCGGAACTATTTACAGAAAAAAAATAAACTCGCACAAAACTTTTTCGGCAGGAATAACGGTTCAAAATATCGCCCTGAAAAAACCGCAGTTTATTGCTCAAAAAGAAGAACTTCCGACCAAACTTGTTGTCGGCAGTTCCTATAAACCGCTCGGCGACAACCTGCTTTTGTCAACAGATATAATTCTGATAAAGAATTCGAAGCCAGCCGCAAATTTCGGTTGTGAGGTTTTAATTTACAATATATTAACAATCCGCAGCGGGTACAAACTTGACCCCGCTTATGAGACATCTTCACGGCTTACTCTTGGATTGGGAATTGTTTTTGATTCGTTTTCAGTTGATTACGCCTATCTGCCTTTTGAATCGCTCACAGATACCAATATATTTTCAATA
>PEVQ01000281.1 GCA_002780205.1 Elusimicrobia bacterium CG06_land_8_20_14_3_00_38_11 | reverse complement strand
AGCGGTTAAGCGGATTAGCGGATTAGCGGATAAGGAAAGCCCAAATCTCGCCAACTTACCCGCTTACCTGCTTACCTGCTTATCCGCTTTGACACTGGCTTTTTCCAACCCGCTTTGGTCACAATCAACAATGGCAGAAGTATATTCGCTTAACGGTTTTTTTGTCGCTTTAATAATTTATCTTCTTTTGCTTCCCACTTTCCACTTCCTACTTCCCGCTTTTCTATTTGGGCTGGGACTTGGAAACCACCACACGCTTGTTTTGTTAATTCCGGGAATTGTATATTTATTGATGGTAACCGGTAGACGGAAGACGGTAGACGGTAAACCCTTATTTTCAACCCTTCTACCTTCTACCCTCTACCTTCTACCTGTCTTTCTACTCGGATTTTCCGTCTATCTTTTTATGATTGTTCGTTCGCAGCAAAATCCCATTGCTGATTGGGATAATCCTGAAAATATCACAAATTTTCTAAAAGTAGTTTTCAGAACCGGATATGGCGGCATAATGCATCTTGAAGAAAAAGGCGGATTTTTAACCCGACCGATGAATTTATTCGTTCAGCAAATGTCGGAGTTTGCCGGAAACCTTATAAAATCATTTACAATTTTCGGATTTATCGTCGGTATTTTTGGGATTTTCCTGAATTATAAGCAAAATAAAAAATCTTTTTGGTTTTTGTTTTTGATTTTTATTTTTATCGGACCGTTTTTTATATTTTTAGCAAACAAGCCCGTAGAAAATTATACACGCGACCTTTTGGAACCATTTTATATTCCATCAATAATCGTATTTGCAATCTGGATTAGTTTTGGTATAATTTTTCTTATTAAAAAAAACAAGTTGAATTATGTTCTTATAATAGGGATTTTAATTTTTCAATTCAAAACAAATTTTGCCGAAAATAATTTAAGAAATAATTTTATTGCGTTTGATTTTGGAAAAAATATTCTAAAAACTGTTCAAAATAATTCATTATTATTTCTTGATAAATCTGACGAATCGGTTTTTATTCTCGCATATCAAAAAATTGTTGAAAAAAGAAAACCGTCAGTTGAAATTTTTGATTGCAATGCAAGTGTCTTTCCCAATATCTACGGCGATAGATATTATTGGATTAAAGGCAGACAACGAACCGCTGTTCGTCTTCCGATTGAACGAAAAATAATTTGGGAAAGCAAGAAAAATGTTTATTATTTAGCCGAAAATCCGAATTATTTCAGCGATATGAAATTTTTTAAAACAGGACTTTTATATTTATTAAACAAAAAACTTCCAGCGGTGGTTTTTGGCGATTTTTACGTTTTAAGAAAAATAAATTTGCGATACCGTGATAAAATTATTGCTTACTCATTTTATGTTTCAGTCGGAAATTATTATCTTGGAACAAACCAGCCGGTTTTAGCAAGTGCTATGTATGAAAAAGCCAATAAAATTTCTGCGGAATTGAGATAGATATGTTTTATTTATTGATACTTTCAATTTTCGGAATCTTTACCTATACTGCTTACCCGTCGGTAGCATGTTATCGTGATGCGGGCGAAATGGCATCTGTGTGTTACACATTCGGTATCGCCCATCCGCCCGGTTATCCGCTGTATGTATTATTCGGAAAAATCTTTACATTAATAATACCGTTCGGAAACATCGCATACCGTATTAACTTGATGAGCGCGTTTTTCGGTGCAATGACATGTGGGTTGGTGTATTTAGCGGTTAAGCGGATTAGCGGATTAGCGGATAAGGAAAGCCCAAATCTCGCCAACTTACCCGCTTACCTGCTTACCTGCTTATCCGCT
>PEVQ01000001.1:895-1612 GCA_002780205.1 Elusimicrobia bacterium CG06_land_8_20_14_3_00_38_11 | reverse complement strand
ATCTATAGACCCTGAAACGAGTTCAGGGTGACAGACGAAGTACTTTACGGATGTAAAGTATTTTATGCTCCCCTTAGTAAGTGATTAGTAAAAAAACTATCTGCTTAATCACTTATCCACATAACCACTTTTTCGTTTTAATTTCGGCAACCCGGCATCCCTTAAAGACAGTGATTAAGTGATTAGTAATTAGTGATTAGTAAAACCAAATGGCACAAACCACTTAACCACTTATTCACTTAGCCACCTCCTTTCAGGATATTGGCTTTGCGCCGTCCTGATTTTTCAGGACTTTGCTATTATCGTCTCTGGTATATTTATAATGAAAAAAGTTGATTTTGTCAAGGACTTTTTGTATAATTAATCACAAATAGAGACACACGAATAAAAGCAAACATCGCGAACAAGACACGAATAACTGTATTGATTTATTCGTGAAAATTCGTGATAACATTCGTGATGTGTCATTCGTGATTTTTATGAAAATTCTCAACCGTTATCTTGTAAAAGAATTCTTCCCGAAATTTCTCACTTCGCTTTTGGTCTTAACTTTTATTTTGTTGATGGACCAGTTATTTGATTTGGCGGATTTGCTCTTAAATAAAGGTGCAGGGCTATTCAATACCGCCAAACTTTTTTTATATATTCTTCCGTCGCTGTTTATGTTCACCGTGCCGATGTCAGTCCTCTCAGGGACAGTGCTTCTTTTTTCCAGGA
>PEVQ01000001.1:707-849 GCA_002780205.1 Elusimicrobia bacterium CG06_land_8_20_14_3_00_38_11 | reverse complement strand
AACCGTAGAAATTATGAAACCGGTATTGCTAATCGGCTTTTTAATCTCATTCATTATGACTTATTTTAATTCAACCGTTGCACCCGTCTCAAACTACAAATTTAAAATGCTCTACTACCAGATACTCTACAAAAATCCGGTG
>PEVQ01000001.1:0-680 GCA_002780205.1 Elusimicrobia bacterium CG06_land_8_20_14_3_00_38_11 | reverse complement strand
CAGATTCAGAATTACGATGTCTATATCAGGAAAATCACCGACGACAATATCTTAAAGGGAATTCTGATATACAAATGGGAGGAGGGATTGCCGACCATCACAACCGCGGAAACGGCGGAGATGGCAATCGCAGAAGGCAAGGGAATTTTATTCCGTCTTAATAACGGAAAGATTTTTCAGGAGAATTATAAAAAGCCGGGCGATTTTAATCTGTGCAGTTTTTCAAATAACGAAATGATTTTACAACTTAACGAAAGCACTGAGTTTTTGAATAGAACTGAAGGCAGCGCACGACAACTTCCGTCAAAAGTTCTACTTGAAAAAAGCAAGTCGCTTTCCAACGACATAAAAAATTTCTGGTTAACCGAATATCACCTTAGGTATGCATTGGGCTGGGCGGGTTTCCTTTTTATATTCGTAGCGGCGCCGGTTTCTATGCTCGCAAAAAAACGGGCGAAAAGTTTCGGAATCGCGATAATGCTCGGAATGATTTTTATTTATTATATTCTTCTTGCGGCAGGCACCACCGCAGGAGAAAGAAATTTTTTAAATCCTATGATTGCGGTCTGGATTCCGAATTTTGTCGTCGGCATCGCTGGAATAATTCTGGTATTTCAGATGGCTAAAAAATGAACCGCCAAGACGCGGAGATTAAAAGAGAGAAAGTCAAAGAATAATTT
>PEVQ01000282.1 GCA_002780205.1 Elusimicrobia bacterium CG06_land_8_20_14_3_00_38_11 | reverse complement strand
CCATATCAAAATACTGCAAAATGGCATAAACGCTTGCAATAAATGCGACGATAAAAGACAAAAAAAGAACTTTTTTTATTGATTTTTCATCCCTTATTAAATTTACGGCGACATAATAAGCGAGAACACAGTTTATTAAAACATAAAGATTATTTCTTAAGCCCTCCGACCATGCCGCAGTTGAAAATCCCGGGATTTTTCCGAACCCGGCAATTTCATAATTTCCCGAAAGTGCTATAAAAAATGTAAAAATTGTCCAACCCAAAAAAATCAAAATAGGCAGGTCAAGTCGCGTTCTGCAAAAAATAATTTTCCCGGTTTTAAGCGACTGCACCGCAAACAATCCGAAAATTAAAAGTAATGAAATATACAAAACAGTTCCCTGAATTATATAGGGATTTCTGGTGACATTCGTAAAAAAAATTAGGGGACTGACGACGATGGCAAAGTATAAAATATTTTTCATTGAGTTCGACGGGGAAGGACAGCAGGATTGTTTTTCATAATTTTACCGCAAAGTCACAGAGAAAGTCAGAGAATAGAAATTAGGAAATTAGGAGAAACCCTAATCTCTAATCTCTCAATCTCATAATCTCTGCCGTTGCTACTCTGCGAACTCTGCGTCTACGCGGTTAATTATTTTTTCAATGGTTTCATTAAGCGATTTAAAATACCGTGCGCTTGAGCGGTTCTTCCGGTTTTTTCATACAATACGGCAAGATTTCTTAATGCCTCCGCATTGTTCGGGTCAATATCTTTAAGTATTTTTTTGTACATTGTTTCAGCAGCAAACATTTTCCTCTCGGCATAATAAATATTTCCGAGACCCAGCCACGCATCCGGTTTTAATATGTTCGTCTTAACACTGTTATTATACCCATCCATATCTTTATTCACAAGCCACGAATAATAATAATACCAGTCATTCCTTGCAATATATCTTTTGAAAGTATTCTCCGCTTCTTTCCACCGCCCAAGATTAGCATATGCCATTCCCAAAGATGGATATGTCCTTTCAAAAACCGGGTCTAATTTCTGGTATTTTCTGAATGATTTTACAGCATCTTCCCATTTTCCCATTTTTGAATAAACAGTTCCCATCTGCATAAAAATCTGGACATAGTTGGGCGCAAGTTTTATTACATCCTCGTATTTTTCAATCACCCTTTCCGGATCGCCGGCTGCCCATCTGTCGTTATAGACATTCCCCATAAAATAATGGGTCATTACATAGTCGGGATTATATTTTATAACTGTTTGGTAATTTTCAAGAGCGGCAGACCACTCGCCTCTTTTAGAGTGAAAAATGGCAATATTATGATACATATCGGCAAGAAAATATCCGTAAAAATATTTTACAAAATAGAGACACAAAACAATAACAACAATTTGAATTGCCGATATAAACCGGGGTTTTTTTGAAACAGTTTCCGGTTTTGGTTTTGCAATTTGAGTAATTTGAGGAAGAGAAAGCACACCTATCATTCCCAATGCAAGCCAGAAAATAACACCCTCAGAAACGAATCTCATACTGACGCACATTGTATTGTGGGCAAGTTGGGAAATAAGCCCGGAGGAAAATCCTATCAAACCGTGAATTGCAAATTTTGATTGCGGAGGAACCGTTTGCAAACGCTTAACGGCAGCCGTAATAAATGTTATAATCAGAAGAATAAAAAATCCGAAACCTATAATTCCCTCGTCGTAAAGCGATTCTATAAATTCATTTTCCGGATGGTCGCTTTCGGTATTGGAACGTCCTT
>PEVQ01000065.1:680-2394 GCA_002780205.1 Elusimicrobia bacterium CG06_land_8_20_14_3_00_38_11 | reverse complement strand
GGGATTGGACCTGAAAAAGTTGTTACAATTTATCAAGGGATAAATGTAACTGCTGCCCCTCTACCCTCTACCCGCTACCCTCTACCCTCTATTGTTGGCATCATCGGTCGGCTTGACCCTGTTAAAGGTCATAAATATTTTTTAGAATCGATAGCAAATGTGTTAAAAAAATTTCCTGAAACAAAATTTTTAATTGCGGGCAAAGAAGAAAACATAAAATATAAAGAACTTGAACAATTGGCGGAAAAACTTGGGATACAAAAATCGGTGGAATTTTTCGGTTATGTTGAAAATGTTTTTGAATTTATGTCAAAATGTTCAATCGGTGTAATCACATCTGTTAATAGCGAAGCGGTCAGCAGAGTACTTCTTGAATGGATGGCGTGCGAAAAACCGGTTGTTGCAACATTAGTTGGTTGTATTCCTGAAATTTTGGAAGAAAAGTTTTTGGTTTCGCCGTGTAAAGCCGAAGCGCTTGCGCGTAAAATCATTGAATTATTACAAAATCCTGTACTTGCAAAAAATGCTAGAGAAACCAATCGCAAAAAAATAGAAGAAAAATTCAATCTTGAAAAATTTGTAACCGAAACAGAAAAAGTTTTTTATGAAGCAATTAACAATTTTACATATTGATTTTGAGAAAACATGGCGCGGCGGTCAGCAGCAGCTTTTTTGGTTAGTCGAAGGACTTGAAAAAAGGGGCCATCGGAATTTTGTTTTATGCCAGCCAAAGAGCGCATTATCAATTAAATTACGGGAAAATTATTTTAATATCAAAATGTTTTTTGAATTTGACCCGTTTGCAATTTACAAAACCGCAAAAATCATAGATAAAATAATGCCGGATATAGTTCATTTACATTCTGCGCATGCACATACAATAGGTCTCATGGCTTCGAAAATTGCAAGTCATAAACCAAAAACAGTTTCCGCGCGTCGGGTTGATTTTCACATAAAGAGTTTATGGAAATATAAAAGTGTCGACAGAATAATAGCGATTTCGGATGGGGTAAAAAAAGTTTTATTAGAGGACGGCATATCTAATGAAAAAATATCCGTTGTCCATTCCGGGGTTGATTTTTCCCGGTTTTTAAACATTCGGGGAAATTACCTTTATGATGAACTTAAAATAGATAAAAACGATAATGTCGTCGGTATTGTCGCTTCGCTTGCTCCCCATAAAGACATTGAAAATTTTTTACAGGCCGCTGCCATTATTAAAAAAAAATTACCAAATATGAAATTTTTAATCGTCGGCGAAGGAAAATTGAAAAACGATTTAATGCGGTTTACTGATAAACTTAAAATATCGGATTCGGTAATTTTCACCGGTTTCAGAACGGATGTCCCGCAGCTACTTTCTATTTTTGATGTTTTCGTGCTGTCCTCTTATCTTGAAGGACTTTGTACCTCTATAATTGATGCGATGGTTTCGGGTATTGCAATTGTTGCGACAAATGTCGGGGGGGTAGGCGAATTGGTAGATGATGGCTCGACCGGTTTTCTTGTTCCGCCTCGAAATCCGGAAATCCTCGCCGAAAAAACGGTAGAGGTATTAACAGATGAAAATCTGCGGAGAAAATTTTCACAGAATAGTAGAATCAAAGTAAAAAATTTTTCTAAAGAAAAAATGATTGAAGATACGGAAAAAGTTTATTTGGAAATAAACGATGCGAGGGTTTAACCCGACTTCAGTCGGGTTGCCTAAACCTGA
>PEVQ01000065.1:0-609 GCA_002780205.1 Elusimicrobia bacterium CG06_land_8_20_14_3_00_38_11 | reverse complement strand
TATGATTTCTGTCTCAATTATAGGTCATAACGAGGAGAAAAACATTGAAAGATGCCTTGAAAGTGTAAGGTGGGCGGATGAAATCATTTTTGTTGATTGTGCTTCAAAAGATAAGACCGTTGAAATTGCTAAAAAATATACAACAAAAATATTTTACAAGGAAAACAACCCCAATCTTAATGTCAATAAACAATTTGGAATTGAACAATGTAATGGTGACTGGATTTTATATCTCGACCCGGACGAAGTAGTTACGGAAGAATTAAAAAATGAAATATTGTCCGAAGTTTCCCGCTTTCAACTGGCTAAATTCCGTCTGAAGTCCGGAATCGGAGGATTTTTAATTCCGAGAAAGGATTTTTACTTTGGTAAATTTTTAAGGTTCGGTGGAAAATATCCCGATTATCAACTTCGGATTTTCAAAAAAGGTTTTGCAAAATTTCTATGTAAAAATGTTCATGAAAAAGTTTCTATTGACGGGCAAATTCTCAAATTAAAGTCCCCGATGCTTCATTATCCATATCAGGATATTTCCGATATGCTTAAAAAATCTAATTTTTATACTTCAAGAAAAGCAGAATATTTATTCAGTCAAAATAAAAAATCCGG
>PEVQ01000164.1:1563-7577 GCA_002780205.1 Elusimicrobia bacterium CG06_land_8_20_14_3_00_38_11 | reverse complement strand
AATGAGAGAGATAATTATTCTGGCTTGTCAGAAATGTAAAAGAAGAAATTACACCACAAGGAAAAATAAAAAAACGACTACGGAAAAATTGGAAATGAAAAAATATTGCAAATTCTGTAAAGCACACACGGTTCACAAGGAAATAAAGTAAGAGAATTAGAGATTAGAGATTAGAGAATTAGTCAAGACAATATCTAATTCTCTGTCGTATAAACTGATTCTCTTTCGTATAAATTAATTCTTTGACTTACTAAGGGGAGCATAAAATACTTTACATGAAAAGGATGTCATTCTGAGCCGAAGGCGAAGAATCTCGATGTTAAAATGCGAGACCCTTTGTTCCACTCAGGGTGACAGACGAAGTGCTTCACCAATGTAAAGTATATTCCGCTCTGAGTAGTAATTGGGGGAATCCGTTAATTGGCAAACGACCGGTCTCCAAAACCGGCCCTGGGGGTTCAAATCCCTCTTCCCCCGTATAGAGGCAGTAAGTAGAAAGTAGGAAGTGGGAAGTAGGTTTAACTACTCCCTACTCACTACTGCCTACTCCCTGATGTTAATATGATTCAAAAATCGGTGCAATTCGTAAAAGAAGCGATTGAGGAATTAAAAAAAGTAAGTTGGCTCGGCAAAAAAGAAGTGATGGCTTCAACCGTAGTTATAGCGATTCTTATTATTATAGTTGCTATTTTTATCGGTTTGATTGATTTAATTCTTTCTAATATTATTAAATGGATATTGGGGTAAGGGCAATTAAAAATGTAAAATGTAGAATTAAAAATTGTCGTATAAAAAGCATTTTTCATTTTTAACTTTTAATTTTTAATTGATTTTACTGGAGGGAAAATGGCGTTAAGATGGTATGTTATTCATACATTGACAAATTATGAAGAAAAAGTAAAACAGGAACTTGAGAAACAGATTACCAACTTGAATCTTTCAAAGAAATTCGGCAGGATTTTAATTCCGACGGAAGAAGTCGTGGAAGTCAAGAAAAACAAACGGGTATCAAAAAGAAGAAAATATTTTCCGGGGTATGTTTTTATAGAGATGGAAATAGACAACGAAACATACTGGATAGTGAAAAATACGACGGGCGCCAGCGGATTTTTGGGAGGGCTGAAACCGACGCCGCTTCCGGAAGATGAGATAAAAAATGTTATTAATCTGGTTGACGCTCCTCCGCCGTTAAAACCGAAGCCGGCGATACTTTTTGAAAAAGAGGAATCGGTCAGAATTGCAGACGGGCCTTTTGCTAACTTTATAGGCATTATTGAGGAAGTCAACGAGGAAAAAGGGAAACTGAAAGTTATGGTTTCCATATTCGGTCGTTCAACACCCGTGGAGTTGGATTTTCTACAGGTGGAGAAACTTTAGGGGCAGAGAATAGAAAATAGAGAATAGAGATTAGGGTTAGAAAAGTTTCGTAATCTCTTAATCTCGTAATCTCTTAATCTCTGATTTTATTATGGCGAAAAAAGTAAAGACACAAATTAAATTGCAAATTCCGGCCGGCGCCGCAAATCCGGCACCGCCGGTAGGTCCTGCACTCGGACAGCACGGCGTCAACATTATGGATTTTTGCAAACAGTTCAACGAGAAAACGAAATCGCAGGATGCCGGAATGATTGTCCCCGTAATTATAACCGTCTATGAAGACAGGTCATTTACGTTTATTACGAAAGTTCCGCCAGTTTCAGCACTTTTGAAAAAGGCATGCGGCATAGCGAAGGCATCCGGTGACCAAAAAATTAAAGTTGCAAAGATTACCAGAAAACAACTCTCCGAAATTGCAAAACAAAAAATGCCCGACTTGAATGCATCGTCCCTTGAAGCGGCGATAAAACTTGTTGAGGGCACGGCAAAATCAATGGGGATAGAAATCGGAGGCAATTAAAAATGTAGAATTAAAAATGTAAAATTGTGGTGAAAAGCACTTTTAATTTTTAACTTTTAATTTTTAATTGATTTTATTATGTCAAAACGAATGAAGGAAAATGAAAAAAAAATTGATAAGGTTAAATTGTACTCACTTGAAGAAGCAGTAAAAATTTTAAAACAATCGGCGAGGGTTAAATTTGACGAAACGGTTGAAATTGCGGTTCGGTTAGGAATTGACCCGAAGCAGACTGACCAGACGGTGAGGGGAACCGTTTCACTTCCGCATGGAACGGGCAAAACAAAAAAGGTTGTCGTTATTGCGAAAGGTGAAAAAGTAAAAGAGGCTGAAACGGCAGGTGCGGATTTTTTCGGCAGCGAAGATATGATTGAAAAAATATCAAAGGGTTGGCTGGATTTTGACTCCATCGTTGCAACGCCCGATATTATGAAAGATGTTGCAAAACTCGGAAAACTATTGGGTCCCCGCGGGCTTATGCCCAATCCGAAAACCGGAACTGTGACATTTGAAATTGCAAAGACGGTTAAAGAAATAAAGGCCGGTCGCGTTGAATTCAAAAATGATCCGCAGGGAATTATTCACTGTGTCGTCGGAAAACTTTCTTTTGATGAAAATAAACTTGTTGAAAATATCAAAGCGATTATATCACAGATTGTCTCGCTTAAACCTGCCTCATCAAAGGGACAGTATATAAAAAGCATCGCGATTTCCTCCACGATGGGTCCGGGAATAAAAATAAAAGAGGCAGAAAGTGGGTTGTGTAGCCCCCGACTTGTAGCCGACCCTTTAGGGTCGGGAATTGGGGGTGAGCGAAGCGAATAGGAAGTGGGAAGTGGTTTTAACTACCCCCTACTTACTACTGCCTACTCCCTGATGTTAATATGGCGAAAATTGGTTTTAGATATATCTTTTTATTTTTAATTTTTTCTCTGATTTTTTTTATTTCGGGCGGAGTAATTAACTATATTTTCGGCGTCGTTTTTTTTCTTTTGATGTGTTTCTGTTTTTATTTTTTCAGAGATCCGATAAGAATTATTACCGTAGATGAACATCTGATTTTGTCGCCCGCCGACGGCACCGTTTTTGAAATTTCGGATGTGGAAGAACCGCTTGTAATAAAAGGCAAAGCAAAAATCGTAAAAATTTTTCTATCGGTCTTTAATATCCATTTACAGAGAGCGCCTATTTCGGGGAAAATATCGTTTATGGATAAAGAGGGTACAAAATATCTGCCTGCGAATCATCCGGATGCCGCTGCTAAAAATGTCCAAAACTTGATAGGTATTGAAAACGGGCAAATCTCCGTTTTAGTAAGACAGATTGCGGGTATTATTGCACAGAGATGCGATTTGTGGGTTAAGTTAGAGCAGGATGTTCTGCAGGGTGAAAAAATAGGAATAATTCATTTCGGAAGTCAGGTTGATATCTATTTCCCGGAAAAAATAAAATTAAAAGTTGCCGTCGGAGATAAAGTTACCGCCGGGATAACGGTTATTGGAGAAATAGAGGCAATTAAAAACTGACAATTAAAAATGAAAAATTGAGGAATTTTTTATTGAAATCTTTCACATAAACTTTTAATTTTACATTTTGAGATCGTTGAAAAAGTATCAATTTGTCATCCTGAACCCCGCTAAAGCGGGACCATGCTCCGTGAAGGAACTCGTTGTTCGTCGGTAAGAGATTCTTCGCTCCGCTCAGAATGACGACTTTCAGGGGTTTTTCAACGATAACATTTTTAATTTTTAATTGGTGTTGTTTATGAAACGAGGAATTTACATAATACCGAGCATTTTCACCATAACAAATATAGTGGCGGGTTTTTTGTCGCTGCATTTTTCTATGTCTTTTAATTTTTCAGCAGCGGCTTGGGCAATTATCGTTGCAATTTTAATGGACATTGCAGACGGTAGAGTCGCCCGGGCTATGCATGCAGAAAGTTTATTCGGAGCGGAACTTGATTCTCTCGCCGATTTTCTTTCTTTCGGAATCGCCCCTGCGGTTTTAATGTATCAACTTGTTCTTAACGGTAGAGGAAAAATAGGTTTTGCAATCGCCGTTTTTTTCGTAATCGCTTCCGCCCTGCGACTTGCAAGATTTAATTCTTCAGCAGCCATAGACGGTGAAACAAAAACCCATTTTGAGGGATTTCCCACTACTGCCGCCGGCGGTATCATCGCATCTTTTGTTCTTTCATATGAACTATATGATACGGGCACGGAATTGACTGCGAAGAATATAAAATTACTGACGAAAAAAATGCCTTTGTTTTTTGATGCGATGCCGTTTCTTATGGTGATTATTTCAATTTTCCTGATATCAAAAATACAATACTCCAATTTCAAAAAATTAAATTTTGCCAAACCGCACTCGTTTCAGTTATTGGTTTTATTAATTGTTTCAATAATTTTGATATTCACATACCCGCAGAACACCATTTTTATAATTTATATTCTGTATTTTCTGTCGGGAATCATCGGATATTTTTTAAGATTAGTTAGATTGAGAAAGCACGGAAAATAAATTTTTGATTAAAATCAAAAATTTATGAATCATAATTTTTTCAAGGAAAAAATTATTTATGGAGAAGATAATTATTTTTGACACAACTTTAAGGGACGGCGAACAGTCGCCCGGCGCATCGTTGAATACAAAACAAAAATTGGAAATTGCACATCAACTTTCTACTCTCGGAGTTGATGTAATAGAGGCGGGTTTTCCCGCATCATCCGTCGGCGATTTTGAAGCCGTCTCGCTTGTTGCAAAAAAAATAAAAGGTCCCGTGATTTGCGGTCTTGCACGAGCGTTGAAAAATGATATTGATATTTGTTTTGATGCGGTCCGACACGCGAAGAAAAACCGTATTCATGTATTTCTGGCGACCAGTCCTATTCATATGAAATATAAACTGAAAATGTCGCAGGCAGATGTATTTCAAAAAGCGATTGATGCTGTAAAATATGCCAGAAATAAAACATCCGATGTTGAGTTCTCAGCTGAAGATGCCTCAAGAAGCGAGTTTGATTTTTTGTGCCGTGTGGTTGAAGGGGTCATTGATGCAGGTGCCTCAACCGTTAACATTCCGGACACGGTCGGTTATTCCGTGCCGTCGGAGTTCGGCGAAATTATATCAAGGATTTTTTCCAGAGTTCCCAATATTCACAAAGCGGTTATTTCCGTTCACTGTCATAATGATTTGGGACTTGCTACTGCGAACTCGCTTTCTGCCGCGCTCAACGGGGTCAGGCAGATTGAGTGCACCATAAACGGGCTCGGCGAGCGTGCCGGCAACGCATCGTTGGAAGAAATAGTGATGTGTCTTCACACGAGAAAAAAACTTTTTAATTTTGAAACAGGCATAAAAACGACGGAGATATCAAAGACATCAAAATTGGTTTCGTCTTTAACAGGAATGCTGATTCAGCAAAACAAGGCGATTGTCGGCGGTAATGCTTTTGCGCACGAGGCGGGAATTCATCAGCACGGGGTTCTGGCAAATGCCCAGACATATGAAATTATGACTCCGCAGTCAATCGGATTAAAATCATCTTCTATTATTCTCGGAAAACATTCCGGGCGGCATGCTTTTGAAAAAAAGACGGCGGAACTCGGCTTCAAACTTACGAATAAAGAATTTGAAAAGGCATTTTCGGATTTTAAGTCGCTTGCTGATAAAAAGAAAAATGTTTATGACGAGGATATTGAGGCGATTGTTGAAAACGGCCGGACCTGCGAAAAACAGATTTACGAACTGTCGGATATTTTTATATCTTCCGGTAGTAATATAAAGCCCGTCGCAAAAATTAAATTGAAGAAAGACAAAAAAATATTTTTTGCAGAAGGTTCCGGCGACGGACCCGTTGATTCCTCGTATAAAGCGATTGAAAAAATTGTAGGACAGAAATTCAAACTGGTGGATTATTCACTCAAATCGGTATCTATTGGTAAAGATGCCGTCGGCGAAGCGCTCGTGAAGATTGAACACAAAGGAAAAATTTTTACGGGCCGCGGCACATCAACAGATGTAATTGAAGCATCGGTGAAAGCGTACCTTTCCGCAATAAACAGGATTTTGAGAAATAAAAAAAGCACTTAACAAAATGCAAAAAATTAT
>PEVQ01000164.1:0-1545 GCA_002780205.1 Elusimicrobia bacterium CG06_land_8_20_14_3_00_38_11 | reverse complement strand
CAGGTTTGACATTTCACATTTAAGATGGCAGGAAGGAGTGTTGTCATATTTCGTAACGAGAGTAACCAGGGGAGAAAATGGGGACACTTCTAATTAGAGAAAAAGGGGACGCTTCTATTTTTCAATGAAAGATTGCCACGATACATACAAAGGAAACAGAGAAGTCGCATAGCAATGCGACCGCTACAAGCAAGTTGATTTACATCAACCGCTACAGGTGGGCGACCACAGGAAGTCCTTAGGGGATTTTTTTATTTGCAATTTTTTATTTTTTTTGTATAATAAAACTGTTATGAATATAACCGAAAAAATTTTGGCGGCAGGATGCGGGAAGAAGAAAGTTTCTCCCGGCGATTTTATTGAATGCAATGTGGACATTGCTCTGGCGAATGATGTAACGGCGCCTTTGGCAATTTCCGAATTCAAAAAAGTCAGCGGTAAGAAAGTTTTTGACAGGGAAAAACTGGTATTGGTCCCCGACCATTTCTGCCCTAACAAAGATATAAAATCCGCCGAACAGGCGAAAATTTTAAGGGATTTTGCGAAAGAGCAGGAACTCACCCATTACTATGATGTAGGCAGAATGGGAATTGAACATGCGCTTCTTCCGGAGGAAGGGGTTGTTTTGCCGGGCGATGTTATTATCGGCGCCGACTCCCACACCTGCACTTACGGCGCCCTCGGTGCGTTCGCAACCGGCGTCGGTTCTACCGATTTAGCGGCGTGTATGCTCACAGGTAAGGCGTGGTTCAAAGTTCCTCCGACGGTAAAATTCATTTTCAGCGGGAAGTTAAATAAATGGGTAACAGGCAAGGATTTGATTTTATATCTAATCGGAGATATCGGCGTTGACGGTGCGAATTACAGGGCGATGGAGTTTTCCGGCGAGACGCTTGGGGAACTTTCAATGTCCGACAGATTCACAATTTGTAATATGGCGATTGAAGCCGGCGGCAAGGCGGGAATTATTCCACCCGATAAAAAAACTTTGGACTATGTTGAAGGCCGAGCGGAGAGACCTTATGAAATTTATGAAAATGATAGAGATGCAACATATCAAAAAGTAATTGAATACGACTGTTCAAAAATTGAACCGATTGTAGCATGTCCGCCTCTTCCGTCTAACAGAAAATTTGTAAAGGATGTGAAAGACATAAAAATAGACCAGTCGGTTATCGGAAGTTGCACGAACGGCCGCATAGAGGATTTGCGTATTGCCGCATCAGTTCTGAAAGGAAAAAAAGTTCATCCCGATGTCCGGACGATTATTTTCCCGGCTACTCAAAAAATATATTTAGAAGCGTTAAAAGAAGGCCTGATTGAAATTTTCATAAACAGCGGCTGTGCTGTTTCGACGCCGACCTGCGGTCCTTGTCTGGGCGGTCATATGGGAGTTTTGGCGAAGGGCGAAAGGGCGATTGCGACGACAAACAGAAATTTCACGGGCAGAATGGGTCATCCGGAGAGCGAGGTTTATCTTTCCAATCCGGCGGTCGCCGCCGCTTCCGCCATCGTCGGCAAAATAGCATTGCCGGAATGTTCTGT
>PEVQ01000129.1:1832-7594 GCA_002780205.1 Elusimicrobia bacterium CG06_land_8_20_14_3_00_38_11 | reverse complement strand
GTCAAGTCAAAACTTTACTCCCAGTCCGAAATCAACTCCGTAATGGTCAACCGAATACGTCCCTGCTACATTTATGTAAGTAAACGGAATCAGCGAAAAATTTAATCCCAGAACATAACGCGGTTCCGAAACGGAAACACTTTTATTTTCATTTGCTCCAACTGGTTGTCCTGTAAGTTCAATAGCACTAAAATCCGTTTCCAGTTTTGTGCTGTCAACGGCAACTCCAAGATACGGTTCTATGAGAGGTATTTTTACGGAAAAAATTCCTGCAAAAGAATTTGTAGTCGCTTTGAAATCGGAGTGTTGCAATTGGTTATACGAATACATCGCCGAAAGACCGAGTTTTACGACTGCAATTTCCTTTTCAATGATACCGTATTTAACTCCGGCGCCGAGGGATTTTAGCCCCTGCGATTCCGGAAAACCGCGAAGCGTTATGTCAAACCCGTACGGGAGTCCTTTTGACAACTGAATGTAAGGTAACCCGAACGGTTTCTTGCCAATGGTATCTTGCAGTATAAGATTTTTTTCAGAGGGTTTCATCGCGATGGATGTACAAAACCCGACATCAATTCCCGGAACGAGTGCAAGCGTTCTTCCCGAATGAAACATTCCGCCCGCAAGAACAGAACCAATGTCTTTTGCTAACGGCTCCAGATAAGTGTCTTCAAGATACGTCTTCAACTGGTCAAAATTAAGCGCTTCCGAAAAAGAAAAACTTAAAACAAAAAAACAAATTGCAAATACCGTAAAAACTTTTTTCATATTATCTCCTCTTTCTCTAACATTTGTTATATACCAATTGGTATATAACACCGACGAGCGTTCTACCGATGATTCAAATGGATAACTACCGTCTTTTTATCAGTCTGCATCATCTTTCTGCAACTTTTCAAAAATTATTTTAAGTCCTTTTAATGTAATGTCCCCGTCAACTATGAAATCCGGAAAATATTTTAAAAAAAATACGGCATATCCTCCCGTCAAAATAACCTTCAACTTCTTACTTCTAACTTCTAACTTTTCACTTCTGACTTTTTTTATCACCTCCTTTATTAGTCCGATATGTCCGTAAAATATGCCCGACAATATCGCTTCCTTTGTGTTTTTGCCGATGAGATTCTTCGCTTCGCTCAGAATGACACTCGGTGTCAGTTTTATATTTGGCAGTTTTGCGGTTTTTTCATAAAGTGATTCCGTCAAAATTTTTATTCCCGGAGCAATTACACCGCCGAGATAATCGCCGTTTTTTGAAACGACATCAAAGGTCGTAGCCGTGCCTAAATCAACAACTACCGACGGGACTCCGTAAATTTCTTTTGCGGCGCAGGCGTTAACCAGACGATCTGACCCGACTTTTTGCGGATTTTTAACCTTTATTTTTATGGGAATATTTTTACTGTCAAGAATTATCGGCTTAGTTTTTAGCAGTCGGATTATTTTTTTTGTTGCATCAGGAACGACGGATGCAATTATCACATTGTCATAATCAACAAAAGGAATTTTTTTGAATTTTTTGGTAAATACTGCCGCTTTTTTTAACTTTTTATTTTCAAAGAGCCCGAATTTTATAGTTGTGTTTCCTACATCAATCGCAAGAAGTTTCATTCGCTTCGCTCACCCCCAGTTGAAACTGGGGGCTACAATTATTGTGAATTTGTTCCATTGACAACCCCATTGAAATGGGGTTATTACGCAAATTCATTTTATATTTTTGGTGCGAGATTCCAGTTGTAGCGGCTTGACCGTAAGAACGGATGCTTTGCCTCCTTTAAGATGAACCGTTTTTTTGTTATTGGGGTCGTTTACTCTTTTACCGTCAACAATATAAGCATATTTATATTCGCCGGGCGACAGTATCAAAACCGTTTCCCAAACGAAATTTTGCCCCTTTTTCATCGGATTTACTTTTTTATTCCATTTATTAAAATCACCTACGAGAAATACCGTTTTCGGCTTTGAACTTCTATACTTAAAAGCAATTTTTCTTTTTTGGGATTTTGAAGATTGTCCTTTTCCTGCGGCGATGGAAGATTTGGAAACTAACGGAGCCGGCGTCGGTGGTTTCACTGGCACTGTCGGGTGAGATATTACCACTTCAACCTTTTTCGGATTTTTTACGACGGCGTTTTTAACGCTTTTTTCTTTCAGATATAGAAGTCCGCCGCCCAAAAAAATCAACACGACACCGATGACCAGTCCTATATATGAGATCAGTTTTTTATCCATTATGTTTGCGCAATTCCAAGTCAATCTGCGATTCAACCTGTTCCAGTTTTTCCTGGACGGCATCAATTTTTTTGGAAAGTCCCTCAATATGCTCGGTGAGATTGGAAATAACGGGGACAAGCGCATCAATTTTTCCCGCCTGTTTCTGGTCAGCCGAAGAATTTTGGGCTGTTTTCAAATCGTCAATTTTTGAGGTAATTTTGTTGAAGACCGTCTGCGTAGCGGAATCCATATCTTCTTTGAAAAGGTCAAATTTTGCGGTAAGTTCGTCAATTCTTTCTTCCACAAGTCCGACGATAAGTTCCCTGTCTTTTTCAGAAAAATCTTCAGCAGTTGCGCGTTTTGCCTTTTCAAGAAGCAGAAGAACTACGGATACCGTTATAAAACATAATCCCAGTGCAATTATGATAACAAGCCACAAGGCGTTCAAATTGCTGAGTCCGTTCAAAATACCCATAAAATTTCTCCACAAGTATTGTATAAAAATTTTTACAAAAAATCAATACCTCACATCATTATATTCGCTACGCTCACCCGAACTGAAGTTCGGGCTGCAATTATGGTTTGATTTATTCACTTCGTTCACCCCCGATTAAAATCGGGGGATACAACGGGTTTTGACATCCGACCCTGAAGGGTCGGCTACAAATCCGACTAAACTCTCGCATCTTTTTATGATTTCGTTGAAAATTTTTTTGATATTTTCTTTTTTTTTTGTAATTTCTTTTAATGAAACCGCAATCTTTTTTAGGTCTTTCGGAATTTTATTGTTGATATTCACGCCGACACCGATAACGAGCCAATCAATTTTATTATCGCTTATTGAACTTTCCGTCAGAATCCCCGCAATTTTTTTATATTTCGTCCCTCGTCCCTCGTCCCTCATTCTCACCATTACATCGTTCGGCGGCTTAATAAAGAGTATTAACCCCTTTGTTTTGACGGCGTTCGGACAAAATGAAAACTTGCTTTCATTTTGCTCCTCGCTTGTCAAAATAAAAATTTTCGGCTTTTCAATTTTGAGCGCATCAATTATTGCAGCAGCCATTTTCAGGGTTAATTCCGGAATTTTATCGGGATACCGTTTTATGTCAATGTGAGGTTTAAGAATTATTGAGAAGTAAAGTCCGCCTTTTTGCGAACTCCATTTTCTTTCAAACCTGCCTCTACCCTGTGTCTGTTTTTGAGCAACAACAATTGTTCCTGATGGTGATTTTTCAGCAATTTTTTTCGCATAATTCTGTGTAGAATCAATTTTTGCAAATTTTATAATATTTTTTCTCATTTAATCATTTAGGCAAATGATTAACTATCCGTTTTCGCTAAAATTCCAAACTGATATCAAGGGCATGCGCCGAGTGGGTAATTTTGCCGACGGAGATTCTGTCTGGTTGAAGATGTGCGATTTTCCCGACCGTTCTTAGATTGACATTCCCGGAAATTTCAATCTCGCATTTAGAATGTTCGCGGATATATTTTATGCACTTTTTCATCAACTCAAAATCCATATTATCAAGCAGAATTATATCGGGTTTTAGTTTCAGGAATTCTTTTACCTGCCCAAAACTTGCCGCTTCTATTTCAATCATTTTATTTCTCGGTAAATTTTTAATTTTTAATTTTAAATTTTTAATTGTCTTTAAGTGATTGTCTTTTATCAAAACCATATCCGAAAGATTAAGCCGATGATTGTAACCGCCGCCGGCGCGAACCGCATATTTTTCTAGATTTCTTAAAAGGTGCGTCGTTTTACGCGTATCATATATTTTGGCGTTTCTTCCGGTTTGAGCAACGAACATTCTGGTTACGGTAGCCACACCCGATAGGTGCTGCAAAAAATTCAATGCGGTTCTTTCGCCGGTGAGAATTGCTCTTGCCTGTCCTGTAACTTTTGCAATTATCTGTCCGCTTTTAACTTTTTGCCCGTCTTTAGCAAATTTTGTAAATATAATTTTTTTGTCAAGTTGCTTAAATACCATTCCGATAATATCAAGTCCGCAGACAACACCCGCCGCTTTTGCCACAAATCTTGCCGAAATAATTTTATTTTTCGGTATCAGGGCATTTGTGGTGATGTCGCCTTTCGGCATATCTTCTTTTAGTGCAAGTTTAATAATCGTTTTTGTATTCATATCATCCTTTTTTCTATTTCAGAATAAAGTTTATCTATTTCTTTCTGGATTTCTATTGTGTTTTTTAGAACAGTGGCAATTTGGCAGTAGTGTTTGGTTTCTTCAAGTGAAAGGATTTTATCTTTTCTATCTTTAAGCCATTTTTCTAAAACTTGATAACCACCAATTTGATAATTCCATATCTCTTTTGGAATACCTTCAAAATACTGGGCATCGTTGATATAAACAAGTTGCTTTTTGTCAGCATAGATAACTTTTTTAACTCGGTCATCACTCTTGCCTTGAAATTTTGCTATAGATTTATCAGTTGATTTTAGTAAATGTAAATTAGCAAGTTCTTTACCGAGTTTTCCAACAGTTTTAAATAACTTGTAATCATCTGTAAAAGGCACTCTTGGGAAATCAATTTTTAGAAATTCAGCATATTTCTTGCGATAAGTATTTGAGTAAAGCAATCCGTAAATATAGTAAAAAATATCTTCGGACGAAATTTTGGTTTTGTAAGTATCTTCCAATTTCTTGAAAATTTCCGGATTTATATTCGGTCTTTTGGTCTGATACTTTTCTTTTTCTTCAAAAAGCATCATAACTTTAGGATTGAATTTTTCTTTTTTCTTTTTCTCCTTTTCAGGATAAAGATAAAGTGGGAAAACATAACTAATTCCTAATGCACCCGACAAAACATGTCCTTCAATAAGTTGCTCACCAATAAAAACATCATTGTATTCACCCACAGAATGCCTGTTGGTAAGCAGTAATGATAGATTTTCCTTCACCAAATGTTGCATAACTTCTCTGCGAGGTCTTTCTATAAGTTCATTCATCATATGTTGCATAATTTGTTTAACTGTTCTCCATACAATTGAATCGTGATAAAAAATCCATTGAATATCAAACGGACGATATAAAATCGGTTTAATAAATTTTTCTAATTCACCGTCTGAAATATCCTGAAGCGAGTTCCATGCTTTTCTGATATCCCAGCCCAACTTTTTATTTATCTGAAAAGCAGTATGAAGTTCTTCGTCGGCGTATTTACTGTTTTTAAAAAGTCGAATTCTATTCAATAAAGCATTTTTATCTTTATCAATAACAAATTTATCTCGTGCTGTTACAATACCAACTCCATTAACAGGGAAAATATCCGTTATTTTGAGATATTTTTCATATTTTGACAAAAGTTTTTCATCTCTGGGAATAAAAAGGTAAAAATCTGAATGCGGTTTAAGTTCTGTCCACTTTGTTTTTGTAATGTCATTTTTTGAGAGATACTCATATTTTTTCTCCCACAAACCGTAAATTTCAGAGTGATATATTTTTTTTATTGCATCATTTTTCTTTTTTACAAAAATAGCAACCGCTACACCCTGTTGAATATCGAAAACATTTTCATCTTTT
>PEVQ01000129.1:0-1816 GCA_002780205.1 Elusimicrobia bacterium CG06_land_8_20_14_3_00_38_11 | reverse complement strand
TTTCCTTTTTCAGAGAATTCCCGTGTAAATCCAGAAGGTAAATCTCGTTAAAACTATTCATCAGTGACTGTCTCATTCCCCTAAAAGTCGGATTATCAAGATAACTATGATTGGTAATAAATCCCAAAACACCCTCACCCGCCTGGTCAATTTTCCACTGGGCAAACCGGATAAATTTCACATAATCATCCTGCAACCATTTTGGATTTCTCTCTCCAAGCGGTTTACCGTCAACCGAGTAATATTCTTTGATTTCTTTTGAAATCCATTCGCCGATATTTGTTGAACTTCCGGAATACGGCGGATTTCCGAGAATTGCTAAAATTGGCGTTTTTCTTTTTACTTCACCGGCAAGATGGGACTCTTCAGAGAGCGATGACATTCCCGGTAAATTGGACTGTTGAAGTTCTTCAAAATCCAGAGTGTTTGTGAGATAAAGTTTAATGCGGTCATCGTCTTTAAGTTTATAGCCGAGTTCTTCCAAGAGAAATGACATTTTAATATGACCGATTGCATATGGTGCCATCATTAACTCAAAAGCATAAAAATTTTTTAGGATATGTTCCTTGATTAATTTTTCTTTTGCTCCGGAACCATATTTTGAAACAAATTCTTCAACTGCCAATTTACTTGCCTCTGCCAGAAATGTAAGCGTTCCTGCAGCAGGGTCTAATACAGTAACAGTTCCGTCGGCAAAACCATCTTTACGATTAAAATTCTTTTTCAAAATATGATGAAGTGATTTTACAATATAAGAAACAACCGGTTCGGGTGTATAATAGACACCTCGTTTTTCTCGTTCCTTCGGGTCGTATTCAGTGAGAAATGTCTCATAAAAGTGAACAATCGGGTCTTTGCCTTTTCCTTCATGGAAGTATTTATGGAGAATTTGCTTTACATCTGCAACAGCCAAAACCTCCGAAATATCATCAATACTGCATTCCATTTGCTTAGGTAATTCTTCAAGTGAAATAAATCTAAAAATCTCCCTTAATATCCCTATCGTTTTTGGGATATAATCATATGCAAGTTTGCGGTTAAATCCGTTATCTGCGCGTGTCCTTGCAGCAAAAAGTCCATATGTGATTGTCTGTGCAAAAAGGTCGGAAAAATCATCTTGATTGAGAGTTGATATTAAGGATTTTTGAAATGCTTCATAAAATCCGGAAATTGTACCTTTTCCGTTTTCTTCTTTAAGTTCATCAAAGATTATCTCTTTCAAAAATGCTGTTCTTTTGGCAAGTTCAACTGCCAATGATTTTGCCGTGTAGGTTTTAGGCAGGGAAAAGTTAAAAAATTTATCAAGTAGGGCAAAGAATTCTTTTTCATTTTGTATCGGTGGAACAGTTTTTAGTTTTTGGATAATACTTGGTTGAGCAATTAAGACCTTATCTATTTGCCGTCCATTCCTGTATAAACGAAATTCAAAAAAGTTTGTAAGAATCATATTAGGAAATATTTTCAAATATCTTTTGAGTTGTTCGCTCGTCTCAATAATATCAAGATTTTTCTCGGTAGGTTTCTTTGCCTCAATATAACCGACAATATTTTGTTTTCCATCCCATATACGAAAATCCGGATTTCCTGCCTCTGTCTTTTTGGGAAGCGTTGTAACTTGTATGTTCTTTTTATTTATTGAATTACTATAATCGTAAAAAAGGTTCTCAAGACAAGAATAATAACTCTCTTCTCTATCATCGCCTCTTTTTGCAGCATCAAAAATTTTCTGGATATAATTATTTAACATATTTTATTTATGGACAAATGTCCATTTATACTAAGGGGAGCATAAAATACTTTACATGAAAAGGATGTC
>PEVQ01000165.1 GCA_002780205.1 Elusimicrobia bacterium CG06_land_8_20_14_3_00_38_11 | reverse complement strand
TGAATTAAAGAGATTAATTCTTTAACTTTCAGTGAAGTTCTGTGAAATTCTGTGGCTGAATTACAGAACCAAAAAAAAGGAGGGGTAAATGCAAACTGTAAAACAGGAAGTCATTAAAATTGTAACCAATTTGCCCGATGATGTTGATTATGATGAAATTATGGCTGAGATTTATTTCAAACAAAAAGTTGATAAGAGTTTGAGTCAAATCAGTGATGGTAAAATTATAAGTCATCAAAAAGCAAAACAAAGAATTTCTAAATGGCTAAAATAAAAAAACTTATCTGGACTGAAGACGGTATAAAAAGTTTTGAAGAAGTTATACGGTACATCGCAAAAGATTCGTCTTATTATGCAAGTAATTTTGCGAAGAAGATATTATTTTACATTGAGAAATTAAAACATTTTCCCAATATTGGAAGAATTGTTCCCGAATACAACGAACCCGACATCAGAGAACTTATTTACCAAAACTACAGGATAGTGTATAAAGTGGATAGAAAAATTGTGTATGTATTGTTAGTCATTCATGGAACCCGGGAACTTCAAAGTAATGTGAACAGAGGCAATTGAAGTTTGCGGATAATTTCTGTTTTTTTCGCTGAATTTATGAAAAAGGAAGGATGGTTATGAAAAAATATAATGTTGCGGTTGTCGGGGCTACGGGTGCTGTCGGGCTTGAAATGGTTAAGATGCTTGAAAAAAGGGATTTCCCCGTCGGGAATCTCGTGCTTTTTGCGTCATCAAGGACTGCCGGGAAAAAACTGAGCTTTAAGGGGAAAGAAATTGTCGTTGAGGATATTAACAAAATTACGGATTACTCTCAACTTCGCCGAGCAAGCTCGGCAACTACAAATTACGCAAGCTCGGCAAGTACAGGTTACTCGTTAGATGTTGCCCTTTTTTCCGCCGGCGCCGCAATTTCAAAGGACTGGGCTCCGAGATTTGCCGAGCAGGGAATATTTGTTATTGATAATTCCTCTTATTTCAGAATGGAAAAGGACGTTCCTTTGGTCGTGCCGGAGGTAAATCCCAATACGCTTTCAAAAGAAAAAAAAATTATAGCGAACCCGAACTGCTCAACTATCCAGATGGTCGTCGTGTTAAAACCGCTGCACGATGCCGCTAAAATAAAAAGAATAATCGTTTCCACTTATCAGGCGGTTTCCGGTGCCGGAGGCAGGGCGCTTGACGAGTTTGAAAATCAAACAAGAGCATGGGCGAAGGGAGAAAAAATTCCTCCTGCAGTAAAATTGCCTTATCAAATTGCCTTCAATGTAATTCCCCAGATTGATGTTTTTCTTGAAAACGCATACACCAAAGAAGAAATGAAAATGGCCAACGAAACCCGAAAGATTCTCGGTGATGACACTATAAAAATTTCAGCGACCTGTGTTCGCGTTCCGGTAATGCGAGGGCATTCGGAATCGGTTTGGATTGAGACAGAGGAAAAACTTACCCCGCAGGATGCCCGTGATATTCTCAAACATTCCGAAGGTGTAGTCGTTGTTGATGATCCGTCTGCGAAAAAATATCCGATGCCCATAGATGCCGCAGGATTACAGATAACTTTCGTCGGCCGCATCCGTGAAGATATTTCGTCGGAAAACGGACTTGCGATGTGGATTGTGTCGGACAATCTGTTGAAAGGTGCGGCGTTAAATGCGGTTCAAATTGCAGAAGCGCTTGCGTCAAAGGGTTTTTTATGATTGACAAAAGGGTTTTTTTTGATATACTAAGGGGAGCATAAAATACTTTACATCCGTAAAGTACTTCGTCTGTCACCCTGAACTC
>PEVQ01000125.1:1361-7681 GCA_002780205.1 Elusimicrobia bacterium CG06_land_8_20_14_3_00_38_11 | reverse complement strand
CTTTTTCGGCAATAAATTTTATGTATGACGGTTCGTTGCGTTTGCCTCTGAAATCTTGGGGCGGCAGATACGGCGAATCTGTTTCCAAAAGTATTTTTTCTATCGGCAGCATTTTTATTACTTCTCTTAAGCCATTTGCGTTAGGATATGTTACAGGGCCATCAATTCCAATATAAAATCCTAATTGCAAAAACTTTTCCGCAAATTCAACCGACGACGAAAAACAGTGGATAACCCCTTTTATATTTTTATGCCCGTCCAAAATTTTATGCACATCTTTTTCCGCCTGCCTACCGGCAGGCAGGCCTGACCGGCAATGGATTATCACTGGTTTCTTGAATTTTTGGGCAATTTCAAGTTGCTTTTCAAAAACAGCAATTTGTGTTTTTTGGTCAACCCTGTTCCTGTAATAATCAAGCCCGCATTCGCCGATGGCAACTACTTTTTCATTGGATAAAAAATCTGAAAAATCAGCAAATTTATCCGCATCATTCGGATGGACACCTATTGCACAAAATATATTTTTATAGTTCTCGCATAGAAACAAAGACCGCTGCCAAAGAACCGGTTCGCAACTTATTTCAATTATTTTTGCAACACCGCAGGATATTGCTCTCTCAATAACTTTTTTTCTGTCCTCGTCAAACGAACCGTCCAAAAGATGGCAATGCGTGTCAATCATTTATTCTTGGGAAAAGTGGCTCGGAAACCTTTTTATCCGCAATTATTTTTTTTATCTTTTCCGATGTCTCCGGCATAAAAGACGAAATCGCCTTTGATATTATTTCAACCGCCGACAGCAGATTCTCAAAAACCAGTTTTAATTTTTCTTTATCCGTCTTAAAAAGAACCCACGGCTTTTCGGAATCAATTGTCCTGTTCGCCTCATCAATAATTTCCCATATCAATTCAAGAGATGCAGTTAATTCAATGTTTTCCATACTTTTTGTAAATTTTTCATCAAAATTATTTAATAATTTCCCTATAGGAAATTCACTGTTTGCCGACGGTGCAACATTTTGCAAAGAATACTTCTCTACCATTGAAAATGTGCGGGAAATAAGATTGCCTAAATTGTTCGCAAGGTCGCTGTTATATCTCTCTAAAAAACTTTTTTCCGAAAAATCACCGTCATCACCGAAAGGAATTTGACGCAAAACAAAATATCTGTAAGCATCGCAACCGTATTTATCAATAAATTTGTGCGGGTTGACGAAATTACCTTTTGACTTTGACATTTTTTCGCCGTTGACCGTCCACCAGCCGTGAGCAAAAACGGTTTTGGGGAGGGGAATGTCAAGCGCTAAAAGCATGGCGGGCCAAATAACCGTGTGAAACTTAAAAATTTCTTTTCCGACAAGATGTATGTCACAGGGCCAAATATCTTTGTCTTCAGCAGCTGAAATATAATTGAGCAGTGCATCAAACCAGACATAAACCGTATGCGTTTCATCGCCGGGAACTGGAATTCCCCATTTCACATTTTTTCTTGAAACGGACAAATCTTTAAGACCCGATTTTACAAAATTGACCATTTCCGACGCCCGCCAGGACGGTTGCATAAAATCAGGATTTTTTTCATAATGTTTAAGCAGTGTGTCCTGATATTTTGATAGTTTAAAAAAATATGATTCTTCCTCAAGACGCTCTACATTTTTAGAACAGTCAGGGCATTTACCTTCGGCAATCTGAGTATCGGTAAAATATGACTCACAAGCGACGCAATACCATCCGCTGTATTTTCCCTTATAGATGTCGCCTTGTCTAAGAAGTTTTCCAAAAACTTCCCGCACTTTTTTTATGTGTCTTTCCTCGGTAGTCCTTATAAAATCATTATATGAAATGTTAAGCCGCTTCCACAGCGACTTAAAATCCCCGATGATACCATCCACCCAATTTTGGCAAGTAACATCATTCTTATTTGCCGCTTCCGCTATTTTTGAACCGTGCTCGTCAGTACCGGTAAGAAAAAATACATTCATACCTTTGAGACGATAATACCTGGCAATTACATCAGCCGCAATAGTGGTGTACGAATGTCCGAGGTGCGGTTTATCGTTTGCATAGTATATGGGTGTAGTAATGTAAAAATTTTTCATTTCAAGTCCTTCGGGTGAAATTTTTCGGTTCGACCATCATCAAACAAAACGGTTGTTTCCGACTTAAAAATGTTTATACCGGTGACTTTTCCTTTACCATCAGGCGTTTTAACTTCATCGCCGACTCGCGGAAATTTTTTTCCCTCCGTTATGTAAAAATTGTGCTCGTAAGCAATACAGCACATAAGGCGGCCGCAGACGCCGGAAATTTTTGCGGGATTTACAGATAGGTTCTGGTCTTTTACCATATCGGTTGTCACGGACGTAAAATCTTTCAAAAATCTTTGGCAACAGCAAATTTCGCCGCAATGTCCGAGTGAGCCTAAAATTTTTACTTCGTCGCGGACGCCTATTTGGACCATTTGAATCCTGGTTTTAAGCACACCGCCCAGTTCTTTCAGCAGTTCGCGGAAATCCACCCGTTCCTCGGCGGTATAATAGATAAAAAGTTTTACCCTCTCAAAAGTGTATTCAATCATTGAAAGATTCATCTTCAACCCGACTTTTTCTATTTTTTCCAAAATCACCGGGAGCATTTTTTTTGCTTTCTGCTTATTTTCTTCAACCTGCCTCGCATCTTCTTCGGTAAAAAACCTGACAACCTTTTTTAGCGGGTCTTTCGTATCTATCATCTGCTCCGGTATAACTACAATCCCGCTTTCCAACCCGTTGTCCGTCTCAACTAAAAGATGGCTGTTCATCGCCACATCAATTGAACCCGCATCGCAATAAATTAAATCTTTCGTTTTTCTTATCTGAACTCCGACGGCAAGCGGCATATTGTTCACCTATTCGGTCGCATATGGCGACCTCACCCACGGTTGAAACCGTGGGCTACATTTATTGTGTGAATTTGCTCCATTGGCGAGGGACTGAAGTCCCTCATTCCGCAAATTCATTTTTTTGTTTTAGATTATTTTTCATCACTTCAAAAGTCAGTCCTATGTTGGCATTTCTTGTTATGTAATTTTTCATTTTTAGAACATATTCCAATTTTTCCGGTTTTTCAACTCTTACCCTTGCGGCGAGCATATTCAATAAATCAACCGCTTCTTTTCTTTCCTTGAATTTTTTGTTTAAGAACTTTCCATTCTGAAAATCAGAAATTATATTTTTGTAATCCGAAATATTTTCTATATTTTTTGCCAGTTCAATCGCACATCCGAGAGAACCCGCCGCTGTAGAATTTATAAATTCCACTTCATCAGACGGTAAATTATATTTTCTAATCTCGTTTTTAATTTCTTCGTCAGATAAAATACCGAAATATATGACTGCACATCTTGAGATTATGGTTGAAGGAAGCGACTTCGGAACCGGCGTAATCAAAACTATCACGGTGTTTTCTGGTGGTTCTTCAAGAATTTTAAGAAGTGAATTGGCAGCGTCCACTCGCATCAGATGCGCGTTGTCAATTATTCTTATATTGTAACCGCCCATAACTGCCCTGAACTGCAACCCCTTTATCATTTCTCTTATCTGTTCAATCGCAATGGAATTTTTTTCTTCCTGTACCGTTATCGTTATAACATCCGGGTGCGTTGACTTTTCTATTTTTTTGCACGACAAACATTCGCCGCAGGGCTTCTTAAAATCTTGCAGGTTCTGGCAATTGAGCATCTGTGCGAATTTAAGTGCAACCTGTTTTTTACCGATGCCGGACTGTCCTACAAACAAATACGCCGAATGAACGCGGTTTTTCTCTATTGCCGAGTTAAGCATATCTATCTGTTTTTGATGACCTATTATTTTCATTTTATTTTTTTCATAACAATGCCAAAAATACATTCTGATATTTTTTTTATGGAGGCATCTGCATCTATTTTGATGAATCTTTTCGGAAATTTTTTCACAAGCCAAATATACCCGTTTCTCACTCTTTTATGGAACAATAAATTTTCTTTTTCCAGACGGTCTTTTCCCCGCAATTTCGCACGGGCAAGACCTTTTCTGATATCCGAATCAAAATAAACGGTTAAATCAGGCACCAGATTATTAGTTGCAATTTTGTTGAGATTCATTATCATTTTTATGTCAAGCCCTCTTCCAAAACCCTGATAGGCGACCGTTGCATCCGCATATCTTTCACAGATAACAATTTTTCCGGATTTAATCGCCGGCGAGATAATTTCCTCAGTATGCTGGGCGCGACAGGACTCATAAAGCAATAATTCCGTAAGCGGCAAAATCTTACTTTCCGGATTTAACAGGATTTTTCTTAAAACCTCCGCTACGACCGTTCCGCCCGGCTCTCTTGTATGAATAACATCATACCCCATGTTCTTAAGTTTTTTTATCAATAAAACCGACTGTGTGGTTTTTCCGCAGCCGTCAGAACCCTCAAATGTTATAAAAAAACTTTTCTTCATGTTCGCTTCGCTCACCCCCGACTAAAGTCGGGGGCTACAACCGACTCGGAACTTATACATGGAACTGAAGCGGAACTTTCTATGTCCATTCCGTGTCTTGTTCCGTGTCTGTTCTGTGTTCCTTACTTCCGTGTCTGTTCCGTGTTTATCTCTCTCCAAGAATCAATAGCCGCAACTTCCAAAAAACCGGGAATCGGCTGATATTTCAAATCGGTATCATACCATACTTCCGGCAGTTCACCGTCCAAAAATTCCCTCGCGGATACGGAACCGAAAAATTTACCGTTACCATCGGAAGAAAATTTACCGGCGCAATGTATAAAACCCGAGAAAAAAACACCGTCAAGAAATTTATGTTCGCCGGTTTGCTCATTTTCAGCATAAACTTTTCCGGAACCGTTACCCTTGAATTCCAAATCACCGAGCACAATTAAACAACCTCTTTGAAAAATCGGTTCATCAATAACAACAGATGCCCGATTGGAAAAATTATTTTGTGAAAACTCTTTGCCGTCTTTGGTATCAACAAAAATTATTTTTTCTTCCTGATTCAACGCCAAAAGCGGTAAAAGGTCCTTCGGAATTGTCCCCCTGAAATATGTGCCTGCCTTTCTTGCCTTTTCTTTTAGCACATTCCAGTTAAGAACATCGCAAAACAAAGGTTGATAACCTGAATAATCGGATGGAATATCAAAATTGTCCTCAGAATCGCCGCCAAAATGTAAGTTTGTAAAACGTTTGTAATCGTCGGAATTTAATTTTTTATTATGCGAAAAATACCCGCGACCGGAAGAATAAATCTGAATGTCGTCCTCTATACTTTTACCGTCAAAAAAAACATCGCCGGAAGAATACAAATGCCCCCACTTGATTTTGCCGGACAAAAGTTTAACCGATGAAAAGGATGTAATTGCATTCTGCAGTTCATTCGGCATAAGATTTACCACAATCACTTCTATTTTTCTTTTCTCGCCGTGAGAATTACCTTCGGAAATTATGCGAATTTTACAGTTAAAATTTTCAACCGTAACTTTTGCTGAACCGTCTGGAAAATCGTTATAAACTATTGAGCCCGACGGACAATTCGCAATGTTTCCTTTCATCTTCCATATTGTTCTGTCAATTGCCCCCTCCGCAACCGCGCGGGCTGATGAAATAGCCCTTATCCTAACGTCTTTTTTTGTCCTGGCTGACATCATAAATACGGTTGATGAACTGAAAATCATAAGCACAGCCATCATCAAAATTAAAAATACCGTTGAATATCCTTTTTGGTTCATAAAATGTAGACCCTGAAATAAATTCAGGGTGACACTTCGTGTCAATTTCTCACAAACACAGAAGATTCAAAACTGAAATTCTCTTTGGAATTACCCAGTTTCATCAACACAGAATATGTTTTATAATCTGAAGACGAAAATTGAATAGACACCAGATTACCGCAAAGTTTTTTTGCCGAATTATTGCGTTTTATAAATAACGAACCGCCGTCCTGATAGTAAAAAATTTTTCCCGACGAAGGCACCATAACAAATGAAATTAAAGAATTCGGAAGATTGCTTTCACTGAATCTGTCAATAACGATTGAAGAATCCTCCGATTGACGCAAATCATTAAGTATATTTTCAAATGCCGAGGCAGATTCATCCCGCAAAATTATATTTGATTGTGTTTTATGCATAGATACAAGGCTATTTTTGAAAAAATATATTACGCCCATTCCTATGATTGAAAGGAACGCAACCGATAAAAGCGCCTCAACAAGCGTGAACCCTTTTTTATTCAATCCGCGTAAGTGGAATATTGACATTATTTCTAAATTCCTGCAAACGGATATTTTCAACGGAAACTG
>PEVQ01000125.1:0-1314 GCA_002780205.1 Elusimicrobia bacterium CG06_land_8_20_14_3_00_38_11 | reverse complement strand
GCCGGCACAAAATTAAGTTTGTAGTTGCCGTTATAAGAAGTATACGCATTGAGTATTGTCCCGGGAATTTCCACAAAACCGCCCGATATTCCGGAACCGTCCGATGATGTCAACCTTCCCGCTAACGACGAACCGCCCAAATTCGCAGCATCATAATTTGCGAACAACGATGAGAACGCATATTTTTTTTCACCGTCGGAATTAAACCATTTTACGATAATGTTTGCCATTTTTAAGTCGGTCATCACGGGCGCAACGGCAAGAACGCCGAGTTCCTCCGTCATAAACCATACCTCAACCGTCCAGTTGTATTCTCTGCTATTGCTTAAAAAAGTTCCGCTGGATTCGCCTATAAAATAAAACGGAGTGGCACGGAGTTGTTCAAGTTTGCTTTGAGCGAAATTAGAAGCGACAACCAGATCACGCGATGTTTTTTCACCGGCAGTTACTTTCATAATAAACTGGGCGAATGTTATAACAATATAGGAAATTATTGCAAGAACCAGAACGATTTCAAGATAAGTAAAACCTTTTGAACCTCCGACACAAAAACTATCCCGATTTTTGACTGATTTTGGCATAACGCTATGTTTTTTAATACTATCAAAAAAAGCAGGAAAAGTCAATGCCATTTTTGGACGAAGAAACTGCTGGTAGAAAACTTAAAATTTAAACTTTTTCAGTTTTTGGAAATATGAGAAGTCGGTCTGGTCAACTTTTAGCGGAGTAACGGACACATACTTTTTTTCAATCGCAAAAATATCGGTGTTTTTTATAGGATAGCCCGAGAGACGTTTGCCTCCAATCCAATAATATTTGAAACCGCGAGGGCCGGTCCGCTCGGAAATATCATCGTCATAAATCCTCCTGCCCATTTTTGTAACAGCAACTCCTTTTATCTCATCTGTATCTGGAACATTTATATTTAGAAAAGTATACTTAGGTATTTTGTATTTCATCGCTTCTTTGATTATTTTGCAAGCATATTTCGCTGCGATGTTAAAGTTGCCTTTGCCGTTAGGAACCAGTGAAACCGCAAACGACTGAAAGCCAAGCATCGCACCTTCTCTGGCAGCGGCGACAGTTCCCGAATAGATACAATCCTCGCCCAGATTCGGACCGTCGTTAATTCCTGAAACGATTATGTCCGCTTTGCCTTTTAATATGCCTATAATTCCGAATCTCACGCAATCGGACGGCGTGCCGGTTACCGTATAAAAATTTTTTTTCTGTGAAATAAGACGAATGGGTTTATGAAGCGTAATTGAGTGGCTGGATGCACTCATTGGAGAGTCGGGAACTATCACAAAAACC
>PEVQ01000269.1:173-8105 GCA_002780205.1 Elusimicrobia bacterium CG06_land_8_20_14_3_00_38_11 | reverse complement strand
TAGACGGTAAAAAATCAAAAATTTATCAAGCGAATTATATTTTCCGTGCAGTTGAAATCCCAAAAGGAAACCATAATATCAGATTTGAGTATAAACCTTTCTTTTATGCACTCGGCAAAATCGTATCTGTGATTTCAATTTTTTGCTTGATTTTTTATCTAATTTTTTATAAAATAATATCAGTAAAAAAGTCGTTAACCGCAGAGACGCAGAGAACACAGAGAAAAAAAATCTGACAGGATTTACAGGATAAACCTGAAGAATCAAGAATTTAATCCTGTTAATCCAGTCAGGAAAGGTTTTAGTGGTTTTTCAACAATCTTAAAATTAAAAAACTATGGACTTAAACGAACAACTGTCAAAAATAAAGCGCGGTGCTGTTGAAATAATTTCGGAAGAAGAACTTACCGCGAAGTTGAAATTAAACAGACCGTTAAGAGTTAAGTTAGGGGTTGACCCGACCTCGCCGGATATTCATCTCGGGCATACCGTCGTCATAGAAAAACTTAAAACATTTCAGGATTTAGGTCACAAGGTTGTTTTTATTATAGGTGATTTTACCGCCCGCATAGGCGACCCGTCGGGTAGAAACGAGGCAAGGCCTGTTTTAGATGAGAATGAAATTTTGGAAAATGCAAAGACATATCAGGAACAGGTTTTTAAGATTTTAGACAAGGAAAAAACGGAAGTAATGTTTAACAGCCACTGGCTTTATTCACTTGGGCTTGACGGGCTTTTAGAGTTGGCGAAACATTCAACCGTCGCACAGATGCTTGCCCGCGCCGATTTTAATCAGAGATATAAAAGCGGAAATGATATAACAATTCTTGAATTTTTGTATCCTTTATTGACCGGTTATGATTCCGTAAGCGTTAATTCGGATATTGAACTCGGCGGCACCGACCAGAAATTCAATCTTCTGATGGCGCGCCAAATTCAGAAGGATTACGGCCAGGTGCCGCAGGTTGTTGTGACTATGCCGCTTTTAGAGGGTACCGACGGCGTGCAAAAAATGTCAAAGTCCTACGAGAATTATATCGGGATTTCGGAAATACCGTCGGAGATATTCGGCAAAATAATGTCAATTTCAGACGAATTGATGTATAAGTATTTTGAACTTTTAACTCAGGAAAATCTATCCGATGTTAAAAAAGAACATCCGAAACAAATGAAGGAGAAACTCGCAAAAATTATAGTTACAAAATTTTACTCGTCGGAAATTGCCCAAAATTGTGAAGAAGAATTTAATAAAGTTTTTGCGTCAAAAGAATTGCCGTCGGAAATAGAAGAGTTTATCACCTCAAAAAAAGAAATAAAAATTTCAGAATTACTTGTTGATGCGGGACTTTCGGTAAGCAAAAAAGAATCTGAGCGATTGATTAAACAGGGCGGAGTTAAAATCAACGAAGAAAAAATACAGGCGGATAAAATAATAAAAATAGCCGGCGAACTTTTAATTCAGGTTGGCAAAAGAAAATTCAAAAAAATAAAAACAGAATGAAACTCCCAGTAGCAATCTACGGGTTATTTGGTGGAGGAGAACAAAGAAATTGGGGACGGTCCTTAATTAAAAATATAAACCGCCAAGACGCGGAGATAAAAAGAGAGAAAGGCAAAAGCAAATAATTTTAATAGTTTTCTCTGCGTCCTCTGTGCTCTCTGCGGTGAAGTGTGAAAATGTGAAGCGTTTCCATTTTCACCATTTTCATATGAGAAAAGAATTAATTTCAAAACCTAAAGATAGCAAGTCGTGGCGTGATTCCTATTATCACAAACTGTTCGGGTTGAAGGCAGCGAAAGCAGTTGAGCGGATTCTTCCTATTTTTGAAAAGGAATGTCCCGGCGATGATCGTCCGCACAAAGCGCTGGATGCAATAAGAGCTTGGGCACTGGGAGAGAGAAAGCTGGGAATGGCGGAAGTGCGTAATCTCTCGCTTGGTGCACATGCAGCGGCACGTGAAGCAAAAACAGACGCTGCAAAATATGTGGCTCATGCCGCCGGACAAGCTGTCGGGACTTGGCATGCGCCGGCTCATGCATTGGGGGCTTTTTGGTACGCCGGCAGAGTTTATACCGTAAATAAAAATAGAAAACAAATACGGAGAATAAAATAGAGAAAATATAGGGACGCTTCACATATATTTTGATACTCCACATTTCAACTTTTTTGACAGTAATCATTTTGCAATGATTTTGTCTCATTCTCTTTTGTTAACCGGCAAATTTTTGGATGATACAGAAGTTTTATCGGGTCTCACAATTGACCTGTAAAAACGCTTAATAATAGGGCAACGTAGATGACCGCAGATGAAAATCAGCGTTAATCAGCGGGGTAATGTCAAAAATAAAATGAAAAGAAATGAACCGCAGAGTGCATAGAGAACGCGAAGAGAGATGAATGTATCGTTAATAATTTTTAAAATTCTTTGCGTGCTCTGCGTTCTCTGCAGTTAAGTTTTGACAATACCAAAATAAAAAGGAGGGTAGAGCAATGGCGAAGATTGATTTCGGCGGGGGTGTGGAAGAAGTGGTAACAAGGGATGAATTTCCTCTGTCAAAAGCACAGGAAGTTCTGAAAAATGAAGTTGTCGCGGTTATCGGATACGGCGTTCAGGGACCGGCGCAATCTATGAATATGCGAGATAACAAAATCAATGTTATCATCGGTCAGCGACCTGAAGAAAAAGTTTATTGGGATAAAGCGGTTAAAGACGGTTGGGTGCCCGGCAAGACGCTTTTCAATATTGAAGAAGCGGCGCAGAAAGGAACAATAGTTCAGTATCTTATTTCCGACGCGGGACAGACGGCGGTATGGCCCAAATTGAAACCGTTTCTTACAAAAGGGAAAGCACTTTATTTTTCGCACGGGTTTTCAATCGTCTATAAAGACCAGACAAGAGTTATCCCGCCGAAAGATATTGATGTTATAATGGTTGCACCGAAGGGTTCCGGACTATCGGTGAGAAGGAATTTTCTTTCAGGTAGCGGAATAAATTCAAGTTTCGCTGTCTTTCAGGATGCAACCGGTAATGCAATGCAACGGGCACTTGCGCTTGGTATCGCCGTCGGTTCGGGATTTCTTTTTCCGACGACTTTTGAAAAAGAGGTCCTTAGCGATCTCACCGGAGAGAGAGGAACTCTGATGGGTGCGTTAGCCGGAATACTGGAAGCGCAATATAATATTTTGAGGAAACATGGGCACAATCCGTCTGAAGCATTCAACGAAACAGTTGAAGAACTCACCCAAAGTTTAATACGGCTTGTCGCCGAAAACGGTATGGACTGGATGTTTGCAAACTGCTCAACCACTGCCCAGCGAGGTGCACTTGATTGGATGCCTAAATTCAGAAAGGCGGTTGAGCCGGTATTTGAAGAACTATATGAGAGAGTTAAATCCGGCAAAGAGACAAAGAGAGTGCTTGAAGTGAACAGTGCGACTGATTACAAAGAAAAACTTGACGCAGAATTGAAGCAAATAAGGGACTCCGAGATGTGGCGAGCCGGCGCTGCCGTGCGGTCATTAAGACCGGAAAATTGGAAAAAGAAATAGTCGCCCCTAAAGGGACTTCCTGCGGTCGCTCGGGAATTGTCTCGGTGGGACGCTATCTGCTTGAGGCAGCGCTCTCTCTCGGTCGGCTGAATGCGTAAGCCGATCTGCGAGAAACTCACCTCAGCAACACCCTCGCTCCGAGATTAAAAGGTGATTATGCAAAAAATAAAATATCGTGCTGTTTTTAAGAGCAGCGGCTGGATTTTTACCGTTTGGGGAATAATCGTTGTAATAAAGGGCTTGTATGATGTATTCGTCGGGCTTCCCGAGTCGGAATTTGTTCCGCTTGCAAATTGGTCTAAATATGCCGGCTTTGAAGTCGTCTATGGACTTGCCTGCATTCTGATGGGGCTTGTGATTTTTGAATTTGCAAAGCGTGTCCCGGAGATATTGGAACGCGAATAGAAACACACGAATAAAAGCAAACATCACGAACACAGCACGACTAACTGCAAGGGCGAGATGCTTCGTTTCATCCCACGGGGACTCCCTTCGGTCGCTCAGCATGACACCACAGAAGCAGTCATTCTGAGGTCGCCGCGGCGACCGAAGAATCTCATTCGTGAACATTCGTGATAAAATTCGTGATGTGTTATTCGTGAATGTGAGAGAAGCGAACATGAAACCATATTCAAAAAAACTCGGCAAACTGCCGCCTTATATTTTTTCAATAATAAATATTCTAAAAAAAGAAGCATATTCAAAAAAACTTGATGTAATTGATTTGGCTATGGGAAATCCTGATATGCCGACCCCGGATTTTATTATTGAGAGGCTTATTGATACGGTGAAAAACCATCCGGGGACACATCGTTATCCTCAGGCGAAGGGGATGCCGAAGTTAAGACAAGCGGTTTGCAATTGGTACAAAAAAAGATTTGATGTCGAACTGAATCCCGACAACGAAGCAATTGTTTTAATCGGTTCCAAAGAGGGAATTGCCCATTTATGCATGGCATATTTGGATCCCGGCGATATCGCACTTGTTGCAAATCCCGCCTATCCGGTGCATCTTAACGGTGTAATTTTGGCCGGCGGAAAAATTCACGATATGCCGCTCACGGCGGAAAACAGATGGCTCCCGGATTTAACGAAAATTCCGGAAAAAGTTGCGCGCCGGGCAAAACTGATGTTTCTGAATTATCCGAATAATCCGACGACAGCAACTGTTGACGACTTATCGTTTTTTAAGGAAGTGATCCGGTTCGCAAAAAAATACGACATCATTGTCTGTCACGATAACGCATATTCCGAAATTACTTTTGATGATTATATCGCACCGTCGTTTTTGCAAACAACTGGTGCAAAAGATGTAGGAGTGGAATTTTACTCGCTTTCCAAAACATACAATATGGCAGGCTGGCGGGTGGGATTTTGCCTTGGCAATTCTAAAATTATTGCGCCTTTAGAAAAATTCAAGTCGTTTGTTGATTACGGTGTTCCTACATTTTTGCAATTGGCGGCGGCGACGGCGCTGAATTCTTCGGAAAATGTTATGAAAAAAACGCTTGAAGAATATAAAAAGCGCCGCGATAAATTTTGTGATGGCCTTAATAAACTCAGTTTTACCGTTGAGAAACCGAAAGCCACAATGTATCTTTGGGCGAAGTTGCCGGAAAAGTTTCAGAAAGATGGCTCATTAAAATTTTCCGAAGAACTCATCAGAAAAACAGGTATCGCCTGTTCGCCCGGAACCGGTTTCGGAAAATACGGCGAGGGATATGTAAGGTTTGCATTGGTCACGCATTTCAACAGATTTCACGACGCACTAATGCGTCTTAAAAAATTTATGAGAGGTTAAGTATGAAAAATGTAAATATTGGGATTATCGGATGCGGCACCGTCGGGGTTAATGTTGTTAAAATTCTGGAAAAACATTCGGTCATAATAAAAAACAGGGTCGGATGCGACATCAACATAAAATGGGTTTGTGATAAGGATTTGGCGCGGCTGAAACAACTGAATTTGCCGAAGGAAAAAATCACATCAGATATAAATAAAGTTTTACTTGACCCGTCGGTGGATATTCTTGTTGAATTAATCGGCGGGAACGATATTTCCAAAAAAATAATTATTGAAGCGATGAACCGCGGGAAACACATTGTAACAGCCAATAAATCCGTGCTCTCAAAATATTGGGACGAAATTTTCTCTGTTGCGTTAAGGAAAAAACTTCTCGTATATTTTGAAGCGGCGGTCGGAGCGGGGATTCCGGTTATACAATCATTAAATGAAGGCCTTGCGGCAAATAAAATACAGTCAATTGTAGGCATATTAAACGGTACAACCAATTTTATACTTTCCAAAATGACCGACAATAATATGGGTTTTGATGAGGCACTTCACCTTGCGCAAAAATCCGGTTTTGCGGAGGCGAATCCGATGTTGGATTTGGACGGTTCCGACGCCGCTCAGAAACTTTCAATACTGGCATCAATTGCGTTTGGCAATCATCTTCCTTTTGAAAAAATTCACAGGGAAGGAATTTCCAATATAAATCCGATTGATATAAGGTATGCCAAAAACGAGTTCGGCTATGTCTTAAAACTTCTGGCAACGGTTGAAAACAAAAACGGTAAAATTTCCGCAACAGTTTGTCCCACGCTTATTGATGCTGAACATCCGCTGGCTGCGGTAGAAAACGAGTACAACGCAATTTATATTGAGGGTGATTCATGCGGCGACATAATGCTTTACGGGAAAGGTGCCGGCGGACCGGCTGCCGCAAGTGCCGTTGTCTCCGACATAATGTATCTTGCGACAAATATTTTTTACGGCACTGCGGGAAAATTCCCATTCATTTTATACGACAAAAAAATAAAGTTGAACATAATGCCGGTTGAAGATATTGAGTCAAAATATTACTTGAGATTTTCCACTGCCGACAAACCCGGTGTGCTTTCAAAAATTTCCGGAATTTTGGGAAAAAACAATGTTTCTATTTCCGCATGTTTTCAGGAGGAGCGTCACAAAAAACAAGCCGTTCCTGTCTTAATACTTACGCATCAGACAAAAGAAGGCAATATCAGAAAAGCGCTGAAAACAATTGATGATTTGCCGATAGTTAAATCAAAAACGGTAATGTTCAGAATAATGGAATAAAAACATGGAACCACAGATTAACACAGATGGACACAGATGACACGAAGTGTCATTCCGTGCTTGACACGGAATCTATAGACGCCGTCCCTGTGAAAACAGGGATTCCCGCTCCCCGCTTTTGCGGGGACAAGTTTCGCAGGAATGACATCTGTGTAATTGCCGTTAAAAATCTGCGTAATCTGCGTTAAAAATATGATTTATAAAGGAATAATTGAAAGGTATAAAAAATATCTTCCGGTGACGGATAAAACTCCGATTATTACGCTTTACGAAGGCAACACGCCGCTGCTTCGTGCAAAAAATATTGAAAAATTTTTAGATATCAATTGCGAAATTTATCTCAAATTTGAAGGCGCAAATCCGACCGGTTCCTTCAAAGACCGCGGTATGACAATGGCAATCTCAAAAGCGGTTGAGTGTAGAAGCAAAGCGGTAATCTGCGCATCCACCGGAAATACTGCGGCGTCTGCTGCGGCTTATGCGGCGAGAGCAGGACTAAAATGTTCCGTTATAATTCCGGACGGTTCAATCGCTCTCGGAAAACTTTCTCAGGCGATGATGCATGGTGCAAAGGTTATCGCCCTCAAGGGAAATTTTGATGATGCACTAAAAATTGTTCTAGAAATTACTGAAAAATATCCGCTCACGCTCGTGAATTCATTAAATCCTTATCGGATTGAAGGACAGAAAACTGCCGCGTTTGAAATTATTGATTTTTTAGGGAGAGCACCTGATTACCATTTTATTCCCGTCGGCAATGCGGGAAATATAACTGCATATTGGAAGGGTTATACGGAGTGGAAAACTGGTCCTAAAATGATGGGTTTTCAGGCATCGGGTGCGGCGCCGATTGTCAGAGGAAAACCCGTAAAAAATCCGAAAACAATTGCAACCGCAATAAAAATCGGCAATCCCGCAAGTTGGAAAAAAGCGGAACAGGCAAGAGACGAATCAAAAGGCGTAATTGATACGGTTACCGACGGTGAAATCATAAAAGCATATAAATTACTTGCCTCGCTTGAAGGAATTTTTGTTGAACCCGCATCCGCCGCATCCGTTGCAGGGCTTATAAAATATAAAGATGTCATTGTGAGCAAAGCGAAACAATCTCGTTTTACAATCGTCTGCACGCTGACGGGTCACGGACTCAAAGACCCTGACAGAGCAATCAAATCCGCAATACAGCCGAAAGTAATAGACCAGAATATGAAAAAAATCCTAAAAGCAATTGGGCTATGAAAAAGAAAAAACAGAAAAAAATTGTTTATAAAACAAAAGAT
>PEVQ01000269.1:0-165 GCA_002780205.1 Elusimicrobia bacterium CG06_land_8_20_14_3_00_38_11 | reverse complement strand
ACTAATCCGTGAAGAATTGGGATTAAATTATTTCGTTGAAAAAGAACTTCCGCCGATAGATATTAAACAATACAAGCATCCAAAAACCACAATTTTCAATGATATAGATTTGAATAATTGGAAAGATTATGGCGACATTATTACCGATAGTTTGTGGTTATTGGG
>PEVQ01000024.1 GCA_002780205.1 Elusimicrobia bacterium CG06_land_8_20_14_3_00_38_11 | reverse complement strand
ATATATGGGTCAATAGGAATTCTGTATCTTAAAACAACAACAAAAAAAAGATGGACAAGTGTATAAATAATGAATAAAAATATTAAAAGCGAAGTTTTTCTGAAATTTCTAATTGACAGAATTATTCCAACAAAACAAAGTGGTATATAGATTCCTGATGTAACCATTGCCACTCGTTTCTGCCATTTATAAGCCATCGTTGGATATAATCGCCAGAAATGAATTAACCGTTTTTTTATAAGCCAGAAAAATTTTTGAGGATTATTTTTAAGCCATTTTAATGCTTTCTGTTTACAAATTTTGTTGCGTTCTGCAGGTGGTAATTTCATAATATATTCCCAACCTTTAGGGATTGCCGGAGCGACCATTTCATCTGTCATTGGAGTATTATGTTCACCAATGGTTTCCAGATACAGTGCTTCATCGCAGGTGGATCCATAAAATGACAACCACGGGGTTGAAACAGGTATAACCTTTTTACAATACAGGTGGTTACGAACTGTCCATGGAGATATTGTAATTAAAGTAAAAATTCCAACGAGAAAACCTGTTTTTAAATTTTTTGTTACCCACCATAGCCATACACATGCAAAAAGGAAAAAAGGTAATATTGTTGATTTCGTAAGTCCAGTAATCCCGATAAGTATTCCACCAATCATTATATTTTTAAAACTCGGATTTTCGCTGCAGATAATTACATAAAGTATAGATACAGAAATTAAAAAAGTATAAAATGTTTCAGACAGTAAATCGCCTGTATAAGCAATCAAATAAGGATAAAACGACAGAAGAAATGCGGCGATTTTTCCAACCGTTGAGGAAAATATTTTTTTACCTATGAAATAAATAATAACGCAGGTTAAACTACCAAGAATTGAATTTATTATTCTAACAATCAAAATGGATTTACCAAAAATAAAAAATATAGTTCCAAGCCATGCCGCATACCCGGGTGGACGCCATGTGTCTCCCCAGCCATGTCCGGTGGCTATGCTCCATGCAATACCCATCCAGTCATATGCATCGGGAGAAAGTTTTTCTGGACTTAAAGGTATAATATAAATAAGACGAACAATTAGGGCAACAAAAAATATAAATACCAAATATTTTTTTTCTAACTCAATAAATTTTAGCAATTTCATTTTTCACCTTCTAACATATCAAACAGCATTCCGAAAAGGAACAGTTGCCCGCCGAAAATTAAAAGCAGTGCGGATAAAATTGCAGTTGCGCCCGTCGGTAGTTGTCCGGCTAATTTTCCAATAACAATATACAAGCCGACAATAAATCCGAAAAACATTAAAATCAGGCCGAAAATATACATAAATATCAGAGGGTGAAAATCACCTATCAGGTATCTTTTGTGTAGTCGGTAGAAAAAGTTTTTAAGCAGCATCGGAGAAACACGCAGAGCATAAGAAAGTCCTTTTATCTGTGACTGGCGTACTCCTTCAAGATAAATCGCTCTTCTCGGAATATCCATAACTCTAAAACGATGAATACTTAAACGGACGAGAAAATCCATAGGATAACCGTATCTTTTCCATGCCTTGTCCCAGTCAATTGTGTGAAGTGCTTTTTTATTTATTGCCGTGAATCCGTCAACAACATCAAAAATTTTATAATAGCCGGAAGCAATTTTTGTAAGAAGCGAAATGATTGTATTTCCGATAACGCGGGTTATGGGCATATCCGAAAGTTTTTCCCCGCCTTCCATAAACCTGTTGCCTTTGGTGTAATCTGCTTTGCCATCAACTATTGGGTCAAGCAAATCCTTCAGCTGGTCCAGTGGCATCTGGTTGTCCCCGCCGCATACGGCAACTA